>NZ_FUKI01000010.1 GCF_900163755.1 Crenothrix polyspora
GTGTTGACTTTGAGCTTGAGGGTGTTTTCCAGATACCGTGTTACGCTTTGCATCACCCGCTCGCCAGCCTTCTGGCTTTTAACCAGAATGACCATGTCATCAGCATAACGCACGAAGCGGTGGCCTCGTTTATGCAATTCGTGGTCTAGCTGGTTGAGCAGGATATTGGCCAGCAAGGGCGATAGCGGCCCACCTTGCGGTGTGCCCACGTCGCTCGGTTCAATGTGCCCACCGACCAACACACCCACCCGCAGGTAGCGCCCGATCAAGCCCAGCAGCGGTTTGTCGCGGACACTGCGACCCAGTATGTTCATCAATACGTCATGGTTGACGGTATCGAAGAACTTGGCCAAGTCGATGTCCACGGCATAGCGGTAGCCGTCTTTTACGTGGCTTCGTACCCGCCAGATAGCCTGGTGTGCATTACGGCCTGGTCTGAACCCATAGCTTGAGTCACTGAATTGTGGCTCAAAAATGGGGGTGAGCACTTGGGCGATGGCTTGTTGGATCACCCTGTCCATGACGGTCGGGATGCCCAGTAGCCTTATGCCGCCGTCGGATTTGGGTATTTCTACCCGTCGCACCGGCTGCGGTTTGTATCGCCCCCCAACGAGTTGTTCACGGGTGTCTGCCCAGTGCGCCCGCAGGTAGTCGGGAAATTCACCGATGGTCAGCCCGTCTATGCCGGGTGCGCCACGGTTGGATTTGACCCTAGCCCATGCTTGGAGCAGGTTGTCTCTGGAGAGTACCGCTGTTAATAAATCGTCGTTGCGTTGTTCCATAAATATCTCTGTTTTCAAGGCTCGGTATGCACGCGCCGCCCGTTGTTTCTCGCCTGTCAGGCTTTAGTGATAAACGGAGGGTTGTACGCCTGCTCCTTGTGTTTCGTTGTTCAGCCCTTCACTCTTTTGACACCATTAGAGCTACTATGGCCTCTGCTGACTTCTGCCGCATCACACCGGACATTGCTGCACGGTGCGCTGTGATGGTGCTGGACGTTCTCTGCCGGTTTGCTTTGCTATGGCCTCGGTGGGCAGTCACCGTGGCGCGGGTTGATTGGGGTTCGGCTCAACCGATAGGCCGATTATTACGTCCAGCAACAGCCACCGCGAGTGTGGCAGACCTCCCCAGGTAAGGACGCGATGTTTCGGTATACAAGCGCCGCATTTACCATGCCTACTAAACCGATGGGCTTTGTCGTCCTGTGCCAACTCGCCCCGCAGGCTTGGCCTTATATGCGGTTTCTGTTCGTCGCCTCACACGTTTGCACTC
>NZ_FUKI01000104.1 GCF_900163755.1 Crenothrix polyspora
GCGGCGGCAATCCAGAGCCTGTTGGGCACGGCAAAGCTGAACGGCCTGAACCCGGAGGCCTGGCTAAGGAACACCTTGGAAAAACTACCGACTTGGCCAAACAGGCGTATTGATGAGTTATTGCCGTTTGCACCGGGGGCTATTGAAAAACTCAGGCAGGGGTAGTGGTTTTGGTGCTCTGCTCTTATGATGTGCGTGTGGGGGTATGGGTTGTTTTTTGAAAAAATCTAGAGGATATCAGAGCCGATGACAATGCTTTAGGTGGTTGCGCTAAACGCTTACAGAGTACAGGCGCGTGTACGGGATGTGAGTTTTCAGACCCGAAGCGAAGAAGGCACGAAAATAAAGGACACATTCCTGACGATTAACCAGACCGCAAAAAAGCTGGGCGTGAGTTTTTATGATTACGTTTACGACAGAGTGGCAGGGAAGTTCGACATGCCGTCCTTAGCAGATTTGATTGCCCAAAAAACGCAGCCAGTGCCGATTTGATATTGGGCTTACCCTGGAATTTAAAGTAGATACGTAAATTGCTTGCGTTGGGTTGTCATGAGTTTTCTCTTTTCTCGTCCAGTCAGTAGTTTAATTTAACTCTAAACTGTGTCCAAGATTATTAGACCATAACACTCGGTTTACCCCAAATGATATGGCAGTTGTCATCATAAAACGAGACCTGTGCGAAAAGGCCACCAATTAGGCATGGCGTGCTTTCAAATCGCTTTCACTAGCAATCTCAAGGTCAAAATGCTTCAGTTCCGGCAAGGTGGTTTGTCCAAATAATTTGTTCATGGGCAACCACTGTTTGGAAACTCGCTTCTTAAGCCAGATGGGGCGGGCAAAATACGAGTCCTGGAAAAAAGTACGACCCATAATCCCCCGCCCATCATTGGCACACTACTCTTCGACCGTAACAAAAGCTATTTTGGAAATGCCCACCTGCTGTACTGTCGCCATCACTTCCGCCACTTTTTTATAGATGACACCTTGGTCGGCATACAAATGTACGCCAATTTCTTTATTTTTGGTAAAAGCTGCGGTCAACGCCGTTGTCAATGCGTCCAGGCTGGCAACCGGTTCTTTATTCAGAGTGATCGCCCCCTGGGCATCAATACCCAATTGTAAAGGCTGATCATCAATATTGGGGGTTGTTTCCGAGGTCTTCGGCAAGGTGACATGTACGGATTGAGTCAACAACGGCGCAGTCACCAGCAAAATAATGACGAGCACCAGCATGACATCCACCAAAGGTGTCACGTTAATTTCACTTATCGCACTGTCACTGTCTGATTTAGGTTTAAAGGCCATGCTATTTACCCCTGGGTTTGGTTATCGGGGCTTAATGCGGCATGCATAAAGCTGGTGAAAAAATTTTCCAGGCCGACACGGTGTACTTTGGCGCGGCGTACAAAAAAATTGTAGGCCAATACCGCTGGTACGGCCACGGCTATACCGACGGCCGTGGCAACCAGGGCATCCCCAATCGGGCCTGCGACCACATCCAGGCTGGTGGAGCCGCTGGCGGTAATTTGGTGCATGGCGTGCATAATACCCAACACCGTGCCAAACAGGCCGACAAACGGGGCGGTGCTGCTGATGCTGGCCAGCATGGTCAGGCCGCTTTCCATCAGGTGCTCTTCCTTTTGCATTTGCACCAGCAACGCTTGTTCCAACAGCTCGCCGTGCTTACCGCGAAACTTCAGTTGCTGGCTACCAGCGCGGCTTTCCGCCAACCAGGCCAAGCCTTGCTTGGCAATGCGTGCTTGTGGCCCCCTTAAGACACCCTCTGGTAAGCCATTGGCCTGGGATAATGAACGGGCACTCCAGAAAGATGCGTTAAAGCGGCGGTTACATGCGCTGTTTTTCCAAAATTGCCAGCATTTGAAAACAACCAGTGTCCAAGTCACTACCGAAAAAGCCAGCAAGGTGTACAGAGTAGCGTCAATAATTAATGTGGGTGAAATATGGTGGGGCATTCAGTTATCCTTCTTGTGTTGTTAAAAAAATGGAACAAAAGGGGGTATCATCGCAAATCAAACCGAAAAGTTTTGCTGGCATTTTGGCTGACGGGTTTGCCATTGGTTATCCTGGGCTTAAATCGGAAGCGCTGGATAGCGGCCAGGGAGGTACTTTCAAAAGTACCTGGCGGTGAACAGCCTGCCGTATGGGCATTGCTGATTGTCCCGGATGCAGTTATGGTGAAAGCCACCGTACATTTGCCTTCAATGTGGCGGCTTTTGGCCATCATGGGGTAGCTGGGTTTAACGCCGGACAATTCTGCCACGCCAGAATTGACGTTGCTGTCGCCGTCGTTGCCGATTTTTTGTGCGGGCCGACTGACGGCAGCGGGTCGGGTAGCCATGATGGGCGAACGGATGGCTGCTGGCGGACTCCATTGTTTTGTTGGGCTGGCTATGGTTGTCGGCACATTAACTGCCGTGGGTTTGCTGGCCAGTATGCGTTGTGGCCTGGGTTGTTGCACGGCTTTATGGACTACAACCTTGGGTTGTGTAACCGGTTTATGAACCACAGGTTGTTTTTTGACAACCGGTGTTTTTTCTTTGACTGGCGGCTTGCCTGCTTGCTTTTTCGGCGGGATCTTTTTGGGTATGGGCTTGGGTTTTTCTATTTTTGGTTCGGGTTTTGGCTCCGGTTTGGGCGGCAATATCACTTGCACAATTTTTAGCACCTTGGCTTGCTGAGGTGCATCGGAAGGTTGCAATAGCCAAATAAAACCGATCACATGCACAATGCAGATAGCAACCGCCAGCAGACCAAGCAGTGGACGGTGGCTTATTTCCCTGGAAAGGAGGGACAAAACGCTTTGCGGGTTTGTGTTTTGGGTGGCTGTCGTCATTTGAAGTTCAGTATTATTGTAGAGTTTTAAGGGTGATGTCATTTCGCACACGCTTGGCTTTGCGTTTTTGCAGCCAAAGAATAACGCGAGTAGCCTATAAGGCCATTGCTCCTTAGTCTATTTGAATTAATTGAAAACCCTTGTCGGCACTGTTCCAGGACAGGAACAGCCGCTTGCCGTCATTGATTAGCGCCGGATGTGCCGATGCAGAAGAGGTGTCCGCCACAGTTGTTGGCGCTGACCAATGGCTGCCATTGTCTTCTGAGTGGATGGCTTGCACACGGGTTTTGACACCGTCAAACTCTTTCCACACCACCGCCAGCTGTTTACCTAATGCCATTACATCCGCCCTCCCTGGTAACTTGCTGCCATCACCTAATTTTAACGGTTTTGAAAAGGTTTTGCCCTGGTCGGATGACACCGCATAAAACAGCCCGCTTTGTGCTTTGCCCTGGCTGAACCAGGTGATATGGTAACGGCCATCGTCACTGATGGATAAGGCGGGGCCGTGGGTTGGACAGCCCTCTATTTTCCAGTCGTCATACGTCACTCGCCAAGGTTCGCCAGCTGTGCCATCCGCAGCCAATTTAAACATCCCGTGATCCCTGATATTGCCAGGGTAAACGAACCTGGCCAGTACCACAGGGCGCCCATCGACATCCATAGCCATCGCACTGCGGCAACAGGAACAAATGTTTTTTGCAATACGGTGGTCAGGAGGAAAAGAATGAGTATTTGAAAATTCGGTGGCAACATAATATATCGACAAATCCCCGCCGCCGGTTTTTTTGTATTCCGTTGCATCACGGTCGTCATGCCATAAAAAATGCGCTTTGCCCTGGGAATCTATCAACATTTCTGTTTGGTAGTGGACACTGGCATCGGCCTTTGAACTGACTTTAACCGGTTCACTGAAATGGCCACCGTCTTCAGACTTGCTGAAAAAAGTAGTATAGTCCTGCTTGTCATCCGCGAAATAAAGCACATACACCCGGCCTTGCTTATCAACAGAAAGCGACGGCGGATTCTCATTCCAGCTATTTATAGCCTGTGGTTTGGTGTTGATACGTAGCGGCTTGCTGAAAGTTTTGCCGTAATCCAGCGAGTAATCCACGGCAACTGAGTCTTGTGCCGGATTTACCCGCCACAAACGTCCATCCGGCCCAAAGGCTGCTACGGTAAAAAGTTTTTGGTTGGGCTTGGTTTCCTCTGAATAAACGGGGGCATTTGCCATAAACAGGAATAAAAGCGTAACCAGGATGCCTATAACCCCCCTGTATAGTTTTAGGACTGTTTTTAGTTTATTTTGCGTCATTCTAATCCCCAGTTGTGTGGTATCGATGAGAGGGTAAAGTGAAATATAGCGAAAACCCAGCGCCCACCCATCCAAATCAATGAATATGCACCTGACGCGACTTGACCGTATCGCCACGACGTAAAGTATGGCCTTCTTCGTCACCTACCATTGTTGTGCCATCGGTATTAAGCTGAACCAGCGTGCCTTCATCGGCAATGCGGTAATGTCGGGTGGATTGGTTGCGCGCCGTCAAAACCAAAGTACGGGCATTCTCAGTCCAGGTATATTTGCCCTTCTCATAAAACTCCCTGGACGATTCTTTGGCAGGCTGCGTTACGAGCAGGTAATTGTTATGGCCTTTTAAAGACAAGGTCGCCTTAATCCCATCGCAATCTTTGCACGGCAAATAACCATAAAAAACCCCGTGAAATTCTTGGCTCTTATCAAAGGCTTCGGCATGGACAGCATGGTCGGGGTGCTTCAAAATTTCAAGCGCCTTAAGCGCCTCTTCCTGCATTTCCCTATCCGATGCCGCCCATACAGGGTTAAAAATAGAAACCAGACTGCTAAAAATACACAGCATCAGGTTTTTTTTTAATCGTTTTGTTAATGCTTGCATTTAAGTCTCTCTTTTATGAATGGGTATTTGTTGATTGGCCCTGGGTTTCATTTTATACAGAGCTGCCCTGATTAGGCGAAATAGGCGAATTTTCGCGCCAGTAAACCAACCCTGTCAAACCAAGTCCTAAGTGATGGAGCCTGGCAGCGAATACGTCCTATAATTGATCCGCCTTACAGTCGTGGAACAAGTCGGTGACTAATTTATCACTGTGCATCATAATGTTCGGTTAAGTTATTTAGCAGTGCCTTAGATAAATGATATCGTTTGGCTCTGCGTTTTTGCAGCCAGCGGATAACGCCCGTTACAAACAACACCGGACACGCCAAGCCGCTTAAAAATACCAAAATACGCCCTGTCCAGCCAAACGCTTGCCCAGAATGCAATGGCCATTGCCAATGGGTGAATACTTCGCCTGCCGTTCCGATACTCGGATCATCTACATCCAAAATAACACCACTGTATTGGTCGATAACTACGCAGCGCCGATGCAGGAAGCTACCCGCTGCTTCCACACCGTTTTTACAAACGGTATAAGTGCTGATCGGCGTGGTTGCGCCATAAAGCCAGTCAGCACGGCCTGTTGGGTAACGCGTGTTAGCAATCGCCACGGCATCCGCCATCGTGATGGCTTTGCTATCCGGCTTAGGTGTTGAGTTAAACCAATAGCGGTAGGTAACAGGCGAAAACAGTTCCAACACGGGCACGACATGCTCAGGGACATCCATATACACACCTGAAAACAACACGGGTATCAGTACGACGGTTGAATAAAAACCGAAAGTTTTATGCAAATCAAAATTTAAACGCTCAACACTGGCCTTGCGTTTTATCGTCATGGCCGGCAGCCATTTTCCGGTCAACGGCCACCAAAGGATCAGACCAGATAATACCGAAATGATCAATAAAGCCCCCATTGCGCCCACAATCAAGTAACCAGGATCCTCGTCTAGAAACAGTGCATAATGCAGCTCGAAAATAAAACTAATAAAAGTTTTGGGGAACGGGCTATCCGAAGAGCTCATCAGCTGTTTACCGATAACTTCTGCCGTATACGGGTTTATGTAAACTTCCCAGCTCTCAGTGACATTGGTGTTTATGGGCAACAAATAATTATCTTTAAACGCTGCACCATTATTCCGCGGATAAGTGCCGCCCGTATGGACGGCGTTTTTTGGCATGGCCATCTCCCCTGCCTGAAAAATATTACCTAAAGGCTTATAAGTTGGATTATGATCCGGTATAGCTACCGTCATCAGCTTAGGATTCAGCAGTTCATTAATTTCAGCATTGAAAACAAGAATGCTGCCAGTAATGCCGAAAATAGAGATAAATAAACCTAATACCAATCCCAGCCACAAATGGATATCCAACCAAAACCTTCGTCGGACTTTTAAAGATACCCACTGTGACCTATCGGCTTTTGGTACTGGAATATTATGGGTTTGTTTAACGTCTGGGTTATTTTTCATAATTCACAGGCAATCGATGTGCCAGGGTACACTATTAAGTACCCTGTACCAGCCAACTGATTTTTAAAAGTGAAGCTAATTTAAAAATCATAACCAACAGTTAATGCCCAGTTAAGGGGTGACTGTGCTTGTACGGCAAAATTTTCTAATGTTTCGTAGTATTTCACATCGGTCAGATTTCTTAAATTTAACGCGAGCCGCATATTGTCTAATTTATAAAACACACCAAGATCGAAACGGGTATAAGCAGGCAGTTTAAGGCCAAAGTTAGGGAGTGTGGCTTCTCGTTCGCCAACATGAACAATACCAAATCCAGTAGACAACTTACCCGGTATCGACAGTGGTAAATCATATACACCCCAAGCATTGGCTGAAAAATGCGGCACACCGAACAAACGATTACCGACTTGCGTTGGATCAGCGTGTTTCTCTACCTTGGCATCTAGCCACGTTAAATTGGTAATAACATGCAGGTCAGATGTTATATCCCCAACTAGGCTGGTTTCTATACCTTGGCTGTGTTGCTCGCCGTTATTGACACGAAATCCCCCTGTAGGTGCTGAAATAACAACATTTTCCCGAGTGATATCGAACAGGGACAAGGTGAAGTCAAGGCCATCCCTGAGCGAATGCTTAATTCCCACCTCATGTTGTGTACCCCTATCGGGATCAAAAAGCTTGTTGTTTTTATCACGGCCTAAATTGGGTACAAAAGATTGGCTGAATGAATAATACACCGATGTTTTTGGTGTAATGGTATAGAGTAATCCAACACGCCCCGTATCGGCAGAATCTGATTTTTCATCTTTGGAAGTTCCTAATGGGTCTTTCGTCGCCGTTTCCACTTCATCATGCCGCCATCCAGCCAATAAGCGCCAGTTGCCCCATTTGAGTTGATCCTGCAAATAGACAGCGTTGCTGTCTGTCGTGTCATGTGAACCAAAACCGACTTTTTTCCCAGGCACAGAACCTCCATAAACAGGATTGAGCAGGTTAAATTTTTTATCATATTCACTAAAATCAGCTGTATAGGCAAAAAGGGAGTGAATAGTTTCAAACCCTGCAACTATCTGGTGGTCAATGTCACCGGTTGTGAAATGGCCATACAGTTCACTTTGGGCGACAATGTTCTGTTGGTGTTCATCAGGCGATTGATAAGCATAACGGGTAATAGCATTCGCGGGTTCGCTGGGTTTTCTGGCAAAATCGGAATTGATACTCAAAAAATCCCGGTCTGTCCTTGAATAATAAAAACCCTGCCGAAAGCGCCAATGGTCATTAAAGCTGTGTTCAAACTCTAAATGGTGGGTATGGTTGAAATTGTTAAGGTAGGTAAAAGGCTCCGTCATAGTGCGGTTGGCTGGCAGTTTTAAAGCATCGGCAAAATTGGGCAAACCATTAGACCATCCATTTTGCTTAGTTTCCTGGAACTCGGCCTCATACATGATTTTTGTATTGGGCGTAAATTGATAGGTTATAACGGGAGCTACGAACCAGTTCTGTGAATTTTGGAAATCAAAATAACTGTCTTGCCGATCACCCGCCACGTTTAAACGCAGCCCGACATCGCCTATTTTTTTGTTCAAATCAATAGCGCCGCGGAATCTACCAAAACTACCGCCCGTAAAATCTGTCCGAACAAAATCCATATCCAGCGGTTTTTTGGTGATAGTGTTTATTGCACCGCCAGGTTGGTTAGTGCCGTAGAGTACGGAAGCAGGCCCCTTGACGAACTCAACACGCTCAACATTAGCGAAATCACGTGGCGTATATTTTTCAACTAACCGATAACCGTTGCGATAATTGAGGGAATCATTACTGAAACCACGGATCAAAAACCATTGCGAAGGTGCGTTGCCATAACCCACAATCGGTTGAACACCAGCAACCACTTCTGCTAAATCATTGGGGCTTTGCATACCTTTGTCTTTAATAACTTGTTTGGGTACAACTTGGACTGTAATCGGTGTTTCTAAGAGTGGGGTATCAGTTTTAGTGGCCGTACTGGAACTGTATGCGCTATAGCTTTTATCTTCTTCATTATGCCCAACCACCGTTACTGGCGCTAACTCAACCACTTCCTGACTAACGGGCGGCACGGCTGTTGACGGTTTTTCAGATCGCACCGGCAATATCGCTTTTTGGCGCTGAGCCACTTTCCTAACAGGCGCAGCTTTTAAAGTAATCAACGTGTTATCCACCACCTGGTACTGCATACCACTATTGTTTAACGCCCGCGCCAAGGCCTGGGTAACCGTATAACGCCCCTGCACGGGCGCGGCGCTTAAGCCTTGCACCGCCGAATCGCTGTAAACCAACTTAGTGTTGGAAGTTTGCGCCAATTGATCCAATGTATTAGCCAACGATTGACACGGCAAATCAAACGCATACTGCGCCTGTGCATCCGCTTTGGTGGTGTTTGTTAAAGCAAATAAAACCAGCATTTCAACTAAGGGTACCGTTAATTTTAGTGAGCTTTTCATAAAAGGCCTTTAGGTTGTTTAAGGGGTAGTCAACAGTACTTTTTAGGTGTACTACCCCTATAAACGAACAAAGCCCCCTCAACTGGACATTTTTTTAAAAAAATATTTTTATCGCTTAGTGGATATGAACCTGGCGCGACTTAACCGTATCGCCACGACGTAAAGTATGGCCTTCTTCATCACCGAGCATGGTCGTACCATCAGTATTCAACTGAACCAGCGTCCCTTCATCGGCAATACGGTAATGCCGGGTGGATTGGTCGCGTGCCGTTAAAACCACAGTACGGGTATCTTCATCCCAGGTATATTTGCCCTTCTCATAAAATTCCTTAGAAGATTCTCTGGCGGGTTGGGTTACCAGCAAATAATTGTTATGGCTTTTTAAAGACAAAGTCGCCTTAATGCCATCGCAATCCGCGCAGGGCAGATAACCATAAAAAACCCCGCGAAATTCTTGGTTCTTATCCAGAGATTCCACAGGGGCGCTATGACCGCCGTGCCGTTTCATTTCAAGCGCCTTAAGCGCCTCTTCTTGCATTTCCCTGTCCGATGCCGCCCATACAGGGTTAAAAATAGAAACCAGACTGCTAAAAATACACAGCATCAGGTTTTTTTTTAATCGTTTTGTTAATGCTTGCATTTAAGTCTCTCTTTTATGAATGGGTATTTGTTGATTGGCCCTGGGTTTCATTTTATACAGAGCTGCCCTGATTAGGCGAAATAGGCTAATTTTCGCGCCAGCAAACCACCCTGTCAAACCAAGTCCTAAGTGATGGAGCCTGGCAGCGAATACGCCCTATAATTGATCCGCCTTACAGCCGTGGAACAAGTCGGTGACTAATTTATCACTGTGCATCATAATGTTTGGTTAAGTTATTTAGCAGTACCTTAGATAAATGATATCGTTTGGCCCTGCGTTTTTGCAACCACCGCATAACCCCAGTTACGTACAATACCGGACACGCCAAACCTGCCAGCAACACCAAGATTCTGCCCGTCCAACCGAAAGCATGACCACTGTGCAAAGGCCATTGCCAATCTAGGAGCACATCGCCTGCACTGCCTGTACCGGCAGTATAGGTTTTAATGATTTGGCCGCTATATTGGTCGATTGCAAAATCTTGGTAGCCGATAAACTGCCCAACCTTATCGACATCGCGCTTCATGACGACAAAAACATCAAATGAGTTTTTGGGTGCATTCAACATCCACAAGCGCCCAGATGGGTAATTTTTCTGCACGATATTTTCTACTGCCGATAAGCTGACGGTGTGCTGGCCATTTATTGGGCGCGTGCTGTGTATTTCTGGTGGCATCGATTCAAAGACATCAGGCCGGTGAATGGGCGTGAACAATTTGGCTACCGTATTGACGGGATCCGGTAAGTTCATATAAACCCCAGAAAAAAACGTCGACAGCAACACAAAGCTTACATAAAAGCCGATGGTTTTGTGCAAATCAAAAATCCTGCGCATGCTTCCTGCAGAACGTTTGATGGTTAAGGCTTGTTTAAATTTGCCGGTGAGCGGCCACCAGACAATCAGGCCGGTTAACACGGAAATAAAGCCTAATAGCCCTAAAATACCTACTGTAATCCGCCCCGTATCCCTACCTAACAGTAAACACCAGTGCAGTTGCATGATAAAGCTGGGCAGAGGCCTAGCCCAGTCATTATCTTTGGGAAACCAAAGCTGTATACCGTTAACGTTGAGTGTATAGGGGTCAACGAAAACCAGATAACCATCGCCTTTACTGCGGGCTGGATTTTGTTCCCGCACAGAATACAAAAATTTGTAGGCGGAATTGTCCTTGTAAGGGTAATAGAGCCTGGTAAACTCACTGTGCGGCGGCTTGGCTTTTTCAGCCGCCGCCAGCATGTTGTCTAAGGGTTGCAAGCGAGCTTGTGATCCAGTCGGCACAGTTGTGGTATACAAATCTGGGCGTAGCAGTGGTTGCGATTCCTGGTAAAAAACCAACAACCCGCCCGTTAAACCAATAACCGCTAAAAATAAACCGGCCACTAAGCCTAAATAAAGATGCACATTGAGCCATAATTTTCGACGCGCTTTGAGATTGGCCAAACGTTTATTATTTTTGTTATCAGTCATTGGCGCATTTGGGCAAAAGTTACTTTTAGATACTTGTTAAGAATTCTATAGCTTAATAAACAGGGTATGTTGGATTGCCGCTCACAGGCAACCCAACAACAGGGGATAACCTTAGTATTCCAATTTGATGGAACCCATGACCGTCAAAGGCTCGGCAGGCAAGTTATACCGGCGAGCGCGCATGCTATAATACTCAGCATCGTTGACATTATTAATATTAACTTGGGTAGTCAGCAGAGTATCGCCCAGTTTCTTTTTATACGCCGCCATCAAATCCAACCGCGCATAAGCGCCGTCAGAATAACTGTTTTCTGGATCACCAAAGCGACGACTTGCCGTGTACACGCCAGCCCCCATACTAAAGCCATTTAGCATTCCGTAGTTAAAGTCGTATTTCAACCAGAGGCTACCTTGGTGTTCTGGCGCGTAAGGCAGTCGATGCCCGACATTCGCCCCTTTATTTCTCGGATCGTCGGTAATTTTGGCATTTGTGTACGCATAAGTGCCAATCAAGCTTAAACCCTCAGTGATTTGTCCTTGTATATCAAACTCAACGCCATTGCTTTTGCCTCTAACGGGCACGGACAACTGGATAAGATTACTATTGGGATCCTGGAAGAACTGGGTTCTTTCCAAATCATAATAGGCCAGGTTGGCAGTCAGTTTGCCGTCAAAAAATTGGGTTTTTAAGCCGCCTTCAAATTGGGTGGCTGTAAAAAGATCGTAAAGCTTGGCTCCACCCATGTCATAATCGTTGGCAGGACCAAAAGACTCAGAAAAGTTACCGTACACTGACAACCAATCGGTAGGCTCATAGAGAATGCCGACCCGAGGGCTTACAAAGGTATCGCTACGGGAATCTGCTGAATTGGGCCCATTCCAACTCAGATCTTGAAATCTTTGCACCCAGTCGTAACGGAAGCCACCCATAATGTGTAACTTATCCCAAAACGTCATATGGTCTTGCAAATAAATCGCTTGCGAAGTGTTTTGCGTTTTAATGTTCCAAGTCGTCTTCGGCGCGTTACGGTATTGATCAACCGGCAAATTTGATGTGCTTGGGTCAAAAGTGAAAATATTAATCTTATCCTTGTCATCTACTGTACCATCGCCGTTTTCATCCACTTTGCCACTCAAGACTTGATAGTTTAAGTTAGTGTCGTGAAACTCGCCGCCCAATAGCACCTTATGCTTAACGCCATAGGTCTCAAAATCGAAAGTACCGTTAATCCAGGAGGTGAGTGAATCGGTTTCTTCTGGGCTAAACCAAGTGTTGCGATTAGTTTTTTTATAATTTGGACTGGTTGGATCTTCATCAACCTTACTCAGATAGATACCTTCCCAATTCTTCTGGGTGAGATAGCCAACTGCACCAGCATTCAGCTTGATGTTATCGTTGACACGATGGTCAATCCTGAAATCTATGATGTGATTGGTCGCGCTGTTGCTTAAACCCTTCTGTGCAAAAGTTCTGGAACGCGGAATATTGGCCAACTCTGTACCGAACGCTGGAGTGCCCGCATCGTAGGTATAATTATCGTCAAAATATTCATACGACAAGGTTAATTTGGTATCGGGTGTGGCTTGCCAGCTTAAGGTCGGCGCAAAAAAGATACGGTCGTTGCCCATATTTTGGCGGAACGAACCTTTATCCAAATACGAAAAATCTAGGCGGTAATTCAACCCGTGTTCTTTGCTTAATGGCCCTGTGGCACTGGCTTCAGTACGGAAGAAGTCGTAGGAGCCAAAACGTTGCTCAATAGAATAATGCCGCTCGGAACTGGGCTGCTTGGTGACGGTACTGATCATACCGCCCGGATCCCCAAAGCCGTACAGCATTGCAGATGCGCCTTTTAATACTTCGACACGCTCGACATTGGCCAGATCAAATTTAGCAAACGGAATGCGGATGCCATTGCGGTAATTCAGTGTACTTTGCAGAAAGCCACGCATGACAAATTGTTCGAACATGCCACCGTAACCGTGATAAGACTGCACACCACTCACATTTTTGACGACATCTTCCAAGCGGTAAGCCTGTTGGTCATGCAGGACTTCTTTGGGTATAACCTGGATGGATGCAGGAGTTTGTTTAAGAGGGGTATCGGTTTTGGTGGCGGTGCTGCTGCTGTACACCGCATAGCCTTTTTCTTCATCATTCGCCTGGTCAGTAATGGTGACTGGCGCCAGCTCTATGGTTTCATTTGAAGCGGCCTGTGCCGACTGGCCTACTTTAACCAATTTGCCTTTTGGGTTGGCAGTTGGGTTTAGGGTATCTGCAAAAGCCACGGATTGTAAGGCCAAAGCAAGAAGAACAGCGGAAGTTAAGGGTTTTCGATTTTTGGGGTAGTGGTCATTTTTGATACTACCTTGAACAACAGATATAGGAAAAAAGGCTAAGCGAGATCGTTGTGTTAGATTCATAGTTTTAATTGTTTTTGGCTACTAGCAAAACAGCATCCTGCCGTTTGCCACTGGCTATCAACAACACTTAGATAGCCAGTGACACCTGATTTCCATAAACAGGTTTAACACATTAAGCAAAACTTAAGCCAAGCCTTATTTATTATTTCTCAGCAATACTTCAAACCATCATTAGCTATTGATAGTAAATGCTTTTTTATCTTTATGTCGATAACAACAATCTCTTGTCTTAACGAAACCACCTTACCCTTTTAATAAAACTACGTCATATAACACAATAAATTATGGAAAATGCGTTATATAACATAGTTGAAAGCCTTTAAATTATTTATCCAATTGAATTTAAAGAAAAATTATTTATGGCATATATAGTGCTCTATTATGATTATGGAGTAATAAATTTCATGGACACGGTGGTCAATTTAATAACAAAAAATGCCATCCATATGATTTTAAATAATATATACAGCGTTTTCAACTTAGAACGGTTACGCTGTAACTATTCAACTGTGAAAACGCTGTAAATCCACAACTGCACGTAAAAGGAACTAAAAACCATGAAAGACAAAAAACCTACCCGGCTATTAACCGTATTAGCATGCCTCAGTGCCTGTTTTAGTGTATCGGCACACACCGCACCTTCGTGCCAACTGTTGGTTGCAAAGCAGTTGTTTGATGGCGTTAACTTTCCCAAAACCAATATGGCGGTTTTAATCAAGGGCAATAAAATCCACAAAATCGACAGCGCCGATAAGCTGAGTGGCTACCAATGCCAAAACAAAATTGACTTAGGCGATGCGACTTTATTGCCAGGTTTCATCGAATCTCATGCTCATATCACCTTCCAGAACGTGGACAAGAAAACCGTACTGGAACACGGCATCACCACCGCACAAGATACCGGCGGCCCGCTGATGAAACCGCAGGGCGGCAACGGCAAACTGCGCCTGTTGAGCACCGGTCCCAGTCTCCAGGCAGCGGGCGGCTATCCGCTGAATGTATTTGGGGGAGAGGGAGGTTACGAC
>NZ_FUKI01000007.1 GCF_900163755.1 Crenothrix polyspora
CATAGGTTTTGTCAAAACAAATAACGGTATTCTACAGAATCCCCGCACTTTTAATCACACCCAAGATAAGCTCTCCGAGCTGCATATTAAGGCCAGTATGAGCCGGAAGGGGAACTGTTGGGATAATGCTGTGATGGAGCGTTTTTTCAGGAGCCTGAAAACAGAATCCACCAGCCGTGACCAATACCAAACCCACGAGGAAATGACATGGGCAATCACAAAATATATCCATTTTTACAATACTAAAAGGATACATTCAATTATTGGAAGTGCTGCACCTAACCAATTTGAACAACAATTTTTAAAAAGCGCCTAATGCAGTGTCCAAATTTACTTGACCATTACAAATCATTTCTGGTTCTTTTAATGAATTTGTGCCACAGAGTGGGTATACTAACGATGGAAATTGTCAGCAGTTTATATATACCGTAAATTGGTGAAATCAACGCAAAAGCATGGGGTCATGTCTGAATGGCACTTACTTAAGCCGATGCACTGTAAAATCAATTAGCCGGGTAGGTTGGGCAACCGCTTTTTGTTGCCCGACATTTCAGTCTAAAAGCAAATAATTGGAATATAAAAATGCCGCCTAAGATTAAAGAACTTGTTCGTGATTTAGAAATGGCTGGTTTTGTTAATAGAGGCGGCAAAGGTAGCCATAGAAACTATGAACATCCAAACGGTAGTCGCATTACTATTTCTGGGCAACTCTCAGATGATGCTAAACCCTATCAAATTCGCGAGACAAAGAAAAAGATTGTGGAGTCAAAATAATGAAAGAAAGTGACCGCTATATCAAAATTGTTGAATGGTCTGATGAAGATGGATGTTTTGTTGGTTCTTGTCCTGGAATAATTGATACTTGCTGTCATGGAGATGATGAGATTCAAGTTTATACCGAGCTTTGTCAGATTGTGAATGAATGGATTGAAACTATCAAAAATGATGGAAAGCCTTTGCCATCTCCTACGATGAGCAGAAATTTAGCAAGTAAATTATTGAATGTAGCCTAATCGGGTAGCCAGGGGCATCTAACCCCCAGCCCCCACACCACCCACCATGCGGGTCCGCAGTGGGCGGTTCAACGAATTGG
>NZ_FUKI01000179.1 GCF_900163755.1 Crenothrix polyspora
CAATCGTACAATGTATTTCTTTTTCATAGTCAGCCTATCCCTTACGTGAAACTTGTTTATGGGGGCTGTTATTCGACATTTAAAGAGTGACTGAGTACTAGTGCGACATCGTAATATTCTGCATTTCCCGTGGATGTAACGATTGATTTGGGCAAGGTTAATTGATTTTTACTGGTTAATTTCGCTAGCATAATAACCCCAAAGTAATGAAGTAACCGACATTCCGCACCCCTATTCATAATTTTATGATTAAATTTAATTTAATAATTTCAGTATGTTATAAACTTGTTGAATTTTTGGCGTATTTTCAAAGTCATTTATATCAGCTTATATTTAACAAAAAACAAACGAGAGATGAATTTTTCTTGTTTTAACTCGAAAGTCTAAAATACTAAAATTCATTAAATATCAATATGTTGCTTAAATGCTGAATTTTTATTTAGGGGTGCGGAATGTCGGAAGTAAGATTATATTACATAGTAACTTAATTTTGCATAACCTACCCGTATTTCTAAAAGTATGTGATATGACACACTTTTTCAAGTAATCACGTAAAAACAGTCGAAATATAGCTGTTTTCAATATAAATATCGCTCAAAAAATAGCAATAAAATCAATAGTATTTTTTAAAAAGTACGTGATATGCTACAGTTTTTTAAAAATACTGTGGCATATCACCTGTTTTTTGCTGGAATTTCTCTACGATCACAAAAAACATCAGCAAATGTTTATTTTTTAACACAATTGAAATGAATTATTATATTTATTATCAATTGATTATATAAATTTTGTTGGATTTTTTTCTAGTAAAAAATAAAGTAGGCATAAAAAATGCTCTGTAGCTTGGGTTGTCACTAAAAAAACAAGCGGAGCGTAATTTATGATTTCTTTTCGAGGTTCACCGAGTCAGCTGATTAAGCTGGCTTGGGGATTATTACTATTTTTTATATGGGGTCTATCGACCGTACTGGCCGCGCCAGTTATCAGTCGCTTAGTTTTTAATGCCACTACCCGCACCCTATTAGTTGAAGGCACAGCTACAGCAGGGCCGGTCGGTTTGTATGATGCAATTGCCAACCAGCAATTATCGGCACAAGCCTTAAAAAACGGCAAGTTTGCTTTTAATATAAAAAATTTACCCACTGTACCGTGTCGTGTGCGCATTATGGCGGGTAATGAAATGGTCGTAAAGACGCTCTCGCAAGAACAACAATGCAAAACGGGCGATTTGCCCCCTGTTTGTACCATTACCAATCCCACCGCTCATCAACATATCAAATTTGGCCAGAGTCTGCATTTTGCAGGCAAAGCAACCGATCCTGAACACACCACACTGCATTATGAATGGGATTTTGGTGGCGGTGCAGCCGTTAGGCCGCAAAGCGCTAATGCAGGGGCAGTAAAATTCGACCTCGCGGATAACACTACTTACAACGTGCATTTTATTGCCACCGATCTCAAAGGTCGCCGCTGTGCCGATGTGGTTCAAGTAACCGTCGGTACGCCACCTAATACACCTGCTATGGTTGCAGAAGCAAAAATAACCACTGATGGCAAGCATGTGGTTATTCCCTTTACGCCAATGGGCATGGAGTTTCATGATCAAACCTATAAAACCGTCTCACAGCAATATCCCATCAATTCGATTAATGCGCTGGTTATTAAAAAAGGCGGCGTGGGTCTTAACAGACCACAGGTGTTGACCAATAAAGATAAAATCCAATTGCAATATTCAGCAGCCTCCAATCCTTTTGATCCGGTAGGTGCAGGGTCAATTAACTCAACCAGCCAAAATTATCCTAAAGGTGCGCGTTTTGAGTCGGCTCTGATTAAAAAAACCGATTACTACGATCCTTGCGTGTATACCGGCAAAAATGACATAGGCGGTAAGCCCACCAAAAAAGGCCAAGTAGTTAAAATAACCGGTGCTAAACATACGCCCAGTAAAGCAGCGTGTATTTTTGGTGCTTTTTGGGATTACGATGCCAAAAAGAAAAATTCCTGGGGCACTGTGGATATTTTGCCGGATGAAGGCCAAAAAGCTTACAACGCCAAAGTGTGGTCTGAAGACCCTAAAAAGCCAGGTGTAAGAGGCTATGTAACACCGACTGGTGTAGCCATGCCTGGTATTAATAACCCTTATAAGGCCAATGATCCACAAGCCTTTAACGGTTTTGATGCCACTAAAAAGCTATTTAAAGCCAATGGCCTTGCACAATTTCCAACCGATGACAAAGGCCGACACAACGCCTATCCTTTGATGCGCGTACAGGCAAAAGCCGGTGGCAAAGTGCTGGCAACCAGTGATGCAGTGACGGCAGTCAGTACAGAATTCCACTGCGCTGAATGCCATACCTACGGCAAAATCGGTGCAGATCAGTCGGTATACGATCAGCTTAAAAAAGAAATTGAAAAAAGTCCAGAAGGCAGTGCCTGGGCGAACTATAAAAAACACCTCTATCAAATTCCACAATTTGTTAAGCCAGCGTCCAATAGCCGCGCGGATATTGAGCAGGCTGCTTTAGTCAATATTCTGGAAACACACGACTTTACCTACGGCTTTGCACAAATTAACCGCTCACCCAACAAGCCTTGGCCCGGTGATAACTTCAAGCTGCTGGATGCCCCCAAAGGTATGCCGCAATCTTGCGGCGCGTGGTGTCACCGTTCGCAACATAAAGTGGACGAATCCTGGGGGCCTATGTTACCGAAAGGGGTCTCCGCTGGCGGTTCTTGTCCAGAATTCCCTAATGCCTTGCACAATACCCACGGTCGTATGCTAGGTACTATGCGGCCTGATTTTACCGGTGAGGTGGAACGCGATCCGGTCACCAAAGGCTTTAAGATGGTGGATTTAAGCAAGCCTATTGATCCCTTGCATCCGCTGTTGTTAAAAACAGTAGACGGCGGCAAACCGGATGGTAGCTGCTTCTTCTGTCATCAGGGCAAGCAGGACAAATACCAGCGTGATGTCATGACTACAGCGGGTGTCAACTGTATCGATTGTCATGGCGATATGCCAGTACAAGCCGGTGCATCAGCGATGGTTTCGCGCGGTACGGGTGGCGGTGTCAATCCACCGGACAACAACATTGGTAAAGAGTTTAAGACCTTGCCTCGTCATGCTTATCTGGATGGCCTGCCCAGTTGCGGCTCTTGCCATACTGGACATGGCGATGAGCCCGTGTTACGCAGAGCTTACGATATGACAACCGGCAATTTTAAAAAGCTGGCCGCCAAACGTGAGCGCTTTGCAGAAAACTTTGCACCAAGAATAGAGGCCGTTGAAGATAAAGCGCACGGTTCTGCTTATAAGCCTATTGTCGCGGCTAAAGGCAAAGGTAAATCGTGCCCTCCTGGTACGTTCAAAGAAGATTTAAAAGCCGGTAGCAACGTCTGCGAGCGTGGTCTGTTCAAAGAAAGTTTAGACAAACACGCCAACATACCGTGTTCAAGCTGTCATGGTGCGGCGCATTCTATCTGGCCTAATCCAAACCCTTACGCCAACGACAACGTAACGGCAACACAGATACAAGGCCACCCAGGTACTATCGTGGAATGTAAAGCTTGTCATACGGCGGATGCGTTTAAAGGCGGCAAGGTGAACAGCGTTAGCGGCTTGAGTTTCCCCAAAAACATGTTGGCAGGGCCGCACAATATGCACCCTGTTGATGATGCTTTCTGGTGGAAATCGTCCGATGGCAAGGCAAAGGATTATGGTGCTCATGCGGCTTGGGCTAAAAAGCCCGGTGTCGCTGGCGAGCCAGATCAATGTTCTTCTTGTCATGGTAAAGACCATAAAGGTTCACGGCTGTCCAAAACACCGGTTGATCGTAGCTTCACTTTTACGACTAGCCTGGGTGCAACGGTCACTACAAAAGTAAAAGCCGGTACGCCCGTGAGTTGCGGAACGTGTCATAGCGTGGAAAAGAGCTTCAAAAAATCACCTTTAGGTAAACCATAAGGCCGATAGCTCCGAAACTTTCGGAAAGAGTGGGGATACACTATGCCCCACTCTCTTTTTTCCGCAACAAATCGCACTCTTTAGGTGTTAATCAACCGTTTTAGGTGTAACTATGAAAAAAACAGCAAGCCTCTTAGCGATAACCAGCCTGTATGCTGTTCAGTCACTGTGCTCTGTGGCATGGGCGGCAACGGCAGGTCGAATTTTAGTTGCCAATCGTACTTCTGGCACTATTTCCATTATTGACGAAAAAACCGATACCCTGATTAAAAATATCTCGGTAGCGGGTAAGTTTGCACGGCCTCCTGAGCCAATGTACGTCAATTATTCGCCCAAATACAACCGTATCCTGGTGAATGATCGTGCCAATAATCAAATTATTGCCATGAATGCCGACACTTATGAAATACAAAATACCGTCCCGCAGGGTGGCGGTGCATTCCACATGTGGACAGATGGTTTGGGCAAGCAAACCTGGAGTGTCAATGATGTGGATAAAACCTTTACCGTGATTAATCCAGGTAATTTAAAAATCCTGAAAACCATACCCATCCCTGCCGATTTAGCGGCTCAAGGCGGCAAACCACACGATATTTTGCTCGATAAAAAAGCCAAATGGGCATTCACTACCATTGTGGGTATTGAAGGTGATAACGATTATGTTGTGCAATACAGCACCAAAACCTTTAAAGAACTGGGGCGTTTTGCCACCGGCAAAGATCCACACGTCGGTATCTTAAATGACGATAGCAAGTTGTTTGTGCCAACGCAAATGGCTAACAAAGTGTATGTACTCGACCCTAACAAAATTACCAAGAAAATTATTAAAAAACTAAAAGTTCTTGATATACCCTCAGCACACGGTATTACCTGGATGCCCAATAATCAGTTTGCCTATGTAACTAATGTGGCCGGAGACGCTTTAAAAGGTAGCAAAAACCACAATGGCTTATGGGCAATTAATACCAAAACCATGAAAATTGTGGGTTCTTCGGCTTTGCCCAAGTTAAAGAAACTTGCGGCACATACCCATAACGTTACTGTCAACGCAACCGGTACTAAGTTATACCTAACTCATTCTGGTCATGAGATAGGCACGGTAGAGGGCGATGTGACTGTGTGGAACATTTCCAGTAAAAAGCCTGTGCCCGTGTATGCCAAAAAGCGTATTCATGTGGGGTTAAATCCGTTTGGTATTGCTTATATTCCTGGGCGATAACCGTGTTAAAAAAAGCTTACGGTTGAGTTCTCACAAACCTGCCCTGTTTTGATAGTGAAGCGGGGTATTTTATTTTGGGTGTAACGATGATGAAAACTAACATTCGTTTACCGGCTATGTCCTTGATGATAGTTGCATGGGTGGCTAACTTCACAAGCTTCAGTGTGGACGCAGCGGCCGCACCAAACTGTTTGCTATTGATAGCAGATCGGCTATTTGATGGCATTAATCCAGTTAAAACCGATATGGCGGTCTTGGTTGAAGGGGACAAAATCACCCGTCTGGGGGCATCAACGCATTTGAGTGGCAAGTGTGGAAAATGCTCAAACCGATTGTATTTGGGCAATGCAACTATTTTGCCAGGTTTTATTGATGCCAATACTCACATCAGCTTTCAAAAAATCAGCAAAGACAAGGTATTGGCGCACGGTATCACTACGGCGCAAGATGCCGGTGGTACGTTAAAAATCCCAGAAGGCGGGGTTGGCAAACTGCGCTTATTAAGTTCAGGGCCAATTTTACAAGCACCTGGTGGCTATCCGCTGAATGTGTTTGGCGGCCAGGGTGGTTTTAACAAAATAGGCTATGTGGTGGCTTCTGTAGCGCAGGCTGAGAAAGCGGTGTTGAAATTGTATGACAGCGATGCACCAGAAGCCATTATTTCCCTGGAACCCGGTGGAGAAGTGGGCGCACCGTGGATGCAGGTACACAACGGTAAGGCTGCTCCTAAAGCGCCTTGGCCAATGCTGCCGTTACCGATAGCAAAAGCTATTGTGAGTAAAGCGCAGGAGTATGGCATTAAAGTGGTAGCTCAAGTGGGTGAAAACACCGGCTTTAAACGGGCGTTAGATGCGGGTGTCGATCAGCTGGCTTATATGCCTTGTGCCAGAATCAGTGAAAATTTACTGACCCGTGCTGTTAAGCAAGGCGTTAGTTTTGTTACTTCATTGGGTAGTGTGTCAGCTTGTAGGGGTGCGCGTGCCAATATGGTGAGCTTAGCCAATAAGCATGCCAAGTTTATTTATGGCTCTCAAATAGGTCAGGCTAACGTGCCATTAGGTATTAATAGCCAAGAATTACAACGGATGTTGACCTTAACCAGTGGCGCAACGGTGCAGATTAACGAGCTTATCAACGTGCTTAAGGCGGCAACTTCCAGCGCCGGTGAACAATTGGGTGTAGAGCCCTTGCTGGGCAGGATAGCGATAGGTGCGCCTGCCGATATCATTGCCGTACGTGGCAATCCTTTGCAAAAATTTAAATTATTGGAATCGCCTGATTTGGTGATGTCAGGTGGCAAAATGGTTATCAATAAATTTAAATAGACTGTCGATTGGGTTGTTACGAAGTTAAACTAAAAAAATAAACAGAGTGTAACGCATGATTTTATTTCGAAGATTTCCAGGTCAATTGTTAGGTCTAGTTTGGAGATTAATTGTATTTTTTGTCTTGGGCTTATCCACGGCACTGGCTGCGCCCGCTATTAGTCAATTAATTTTTAACAGTGCTACGCACACATTGCAGGTCGAAGGCACTGCTAAAAACGGACCTGTCAGTGTGTATGATGCGGTTACTGACCAACTGCTAGCCATACAAGCCTTAATTGATGGCAAATTTACGGTGCGTGTAAATAATTTATCGGTTACACCCTATCGTATACGGATTGTCGTAGGCAACGAAATAATCGAAAAAACACTCTCGCAAGTGTCAACATCTACAGCAGGAGATATAATGCCTCGTCCTATTGATAGTCAAGCTCTTCAGCTTAACCAAGAGCTACACTTCGATGAACAGCATGATGAGGTGGGGCAATGAAAAATGCGGTAAAATCGTCAAACTTAAAACATAAAAAACTCAAAGTTAAAGAATTTACAACAATTTTCTTACCGATACTCACCTTAGCGCTAACGGCGGTTAACAGCTATGCTAAACCGGTATTAACTAAACAGATGACTGTTGAGTTCGCACAAAGCCAGCCCCGTTTTGATACTAAGGCGGGAAACTTTGTGTTGTCGGGGGTGCTACATAACACGTCCGAAACAATGGTTAATGCCCCTGTTGCCTTAGTTGTTGGCGACTTTAGCCCCCAGTCTTCAATTATGTTGCTTAAGCCGGACGGTTTTGTACCCGATGGCAGTGCTTACCAGTGGATACTAAAAAAAGGCACGTTTGCTGTGGGTGCAAAAATACCTTTTACCTTGCGATTTGACTTTAGCAATCCCGTTAATAAATTAGCCGTTTCCAGTCTGGAAGCCCTTGCTAAAAAAGCCTTGCAATTTAAGCCGTCAGCTTTGGCAAACGTTCAATTTCAGTATCGCGTGCTGCAAATACCTGCAACTAATCGAATTCCCATCGCTAATGCCGGTACGGATAAAATCGCTGTAGTGGGAACGGTGGTGCGTCTTGATGGCGGTGCGTCATTGGATAAAGATGGCGATCCTTTAAGCTACGTATGGACATTAAAATCTGCACCTGGCAGCCAAGCTAAATTATCGAAAACAACAACGGCGATGACAACATTTAAACCCGATCTTGCCGGTGACTATATCGCCAGTCTAACGATTAATGATGCTTACGTACAAAGCGTGGCCGATGCGGTCAAAATTACCGTTAAAGCCGGTGGTGGCGTTAATCATAATCCGGTGATTACCTCATACTCCCCTGATTCAGCCACGGCAACGCGCAGTTTTAGCTACGAGGTAACAGCAATCGATGCCGATAAAGATAAGTTGACCTATACGCTGGAGGTATCACCATCTGGCATGTCGATCAATGCAAGCGGGGGAATTAACTGGAGCGTACCTAATAAACCCCACGCCCATATTCCGGTTACCGTTAAAGTGACAGACGGCAAAGGCGGCGCGGCAACACAAGATTTTTCCCTACATATTCAGCCGTGTGCTTGCAAATAATATGACAATTCACTTTTTTTTCAGAACGCTAATATGTTTGTCTATGACCCTGTGCGTACCTGCATACGCAGCGGATATAACGGGTACATGGCAATTACACGGCACACTACAGATCGATACCAGTATTAAAAATCAAAAGCAAACCAGTAAAAAAATAGATAATGCCGCCTTAGTATTAGGCACACAAAAGCATTTTGTTATTAATGGGCAAGCCTTTCAATTATCCGGTAATTGGACGCGCAAAAGCGCAGCGTTTCAAGGTGTATTACACACAGCATCCGCGACGGCTTTTTTGAATCATATCGCCAGCGATTTAAAAGTAAAATCAGGGCTAATTCTAAAGCCCGCCGCTAGTACGGCAACGTTGACCGGAACAGAGCTGGCAAATGGTACAATCACCGGGCAATGGCTGATCACCAGTAAGATAACTTTCCCCAAATACCCTGCACAATCGGGGCTGCTACGCATTAGCTACCATTTTACAGGTAAGCGCTCAAAATAACATACACCTACGCTACTATGCCAATAATCCCCTTGTGTTGTCTAACAAGACCCCGCTATGCAATACGATAAACTATTGTCTAAACTAGGAAATTTATAAATATTTTGTCACCGGACAATACGCATTAGATAAATTTAGAAGTATTCACAGCCGATTTTTCGTAGAATAGGCACTTGTTATTATCAATTTGGAGTAAGGGAATGGGGTCTGCTCAATATCTTTCTATTTTTACTGTAGCCAGTAAACAACAACGCCAGGCCAATTTTGACAACTACTGGGAGTTTACCCAGCACCACGGCGGTGAATTGTTGGAGGCGGATAAAGATTTAGCTAAAAAACGCGCCAAACTTCAGCACTTTAAAGATAACCCCGTTAAGCTGCGTACACCGTTGTCGAATCCTGATTTGTTTTATCGTAATTATGTTGATATGCAAGACGATCCAAAAACCCTAGATCCGATGATCTTAATGTTAACAGGCATGTACAAATTTGCCCGACATGAATGGGTCGGTATTAAAGGTGCATGGGATGTCGTACCTAATATGGCCAATTCCCATAGCGTAGAAGATAAAATCAGCCGTGTGCATTTAGCTGAAGAGTTTTGTCATTGGCGTTTGTTTGACGAAATGTTACGCACTTGTGGCTTAACAGACATTGAATGGCAACCGTTAAGCCCTGTGAAAGAATGGATTTACGAGCAATTCCCCAAGTTTCCTGGTTTTTTAATGGATTCCCCCGCGTTTGTCACCGAATTAATGGGCGTTACCTATTATTTTTATTTACACCGCTTGTTTGATACGTTATTGGCAGATGAACCCGAAGTGCGTGAGCGTCTGAAAGAGCTTCTGGATGAAATTACCATTGATGAAATTGCTCATGTGGGTCAACGCCGTAATTTTATCGGCCCGATAGGCATGAAAGTTTCAAAATGGCTGGTTAAGCCTTTTTACACCCTATTTTTTAACGATATTCCTGAGGTAGGTCAGCTGTTTGATGTTAAACAAATGATTAAAGACGGTGAAGCGTTTGATTTTAATGAAGTACCTGACTACATGATTGCACGTAGCTGGATACCGTCGTATTGTAAAGCCTAATGCTGCGAGTATCGTATTGATGATAAAAAGCCCGTTGTTTGTTAAAGTATTATTAAAGATTAGGTGGTACATAGTATGTTTTTAATCCCTGATGCTGTCGTGCGGTTTTATCATCGCATGGCTTCGCCGCCGCATTTTTATACCTTTACCGAGCAATGTATGCCGTGGTTAGTTGGTGTGTTTGTGATACTGGTCTCGGCGGGCTTGGTAGGCGGCTTGTACCTTGCTCCTGCTGATTATCAGCAAGGTGACAGTTACCGTATCATTTACATTCATGTGCCCAGCGCCTGGATGTCATTATTTATTTATATTGTCATGGCCGTTGCCGGTGCAATTGGCTTGGTGTGGCGCATTAAACTGGCCGAGGTAGTATTGGTGAGCAGTGCGCCTATTGGTGCTGCATTTACTTTTATCGCGCTGGTCACCGGCTCTTTATGGGGCAAACCCATGTGGGGTACATGGTGGGTGTGGGATGCACGGCTAACCTCGGAGTTGGTGCTGTTGTTTTTGTATCTGGGTGTCATGGGTTTATATGGCGCAATGGATGATAAGCGTGTTGCCTCCAAAGCCGTGGCTATTTTAGCTTTAGTGGGTGTGGTAAATATCCCCATTATTCATTACTCTGTTGAATGGTGGAGTTCATTACATCAAGGCCCTACGGTTATCACCAAAACGGGTAAACCGGCTATGCACAGCAGCATGTTAATACCACTGTTACTCATGGCGTTGGCATTTAAAGTGTATTACGTGATTGCTCTGATGCAGCGTGCGCGTACAGAGTTATTATCACGCGAACGTAACTCGCAATGGGTTAAAAATAAAATAGCCATGGGAGCTAAATTATGAGCGTACAAGAATTTTTTGCGATGGGTGGCTATGGTTTTTACGTATGGACATCGTATGGGCTTACTTTGGTGGTTTTAGCCGCTAATGTGGTTATTCCCATTCGTCAACGTAGGCAGTTTTTACGTCAGCAAGCTTTAAAACAGAAGCGATAACTATTATGAAAGTAGCCAGAAAACAGCGTTTAATTCTTATTGCTTTAATGGTCGTTGGTACCGGTATAGCTACGGCGTTTGCCTTAAAATCTTTTAACGAAAACTTGATGTATTTTTTTTCCACCACCGACGTGGTGGCAGGTAAAGCACCCAAAGATGCCTTGTTCCGATTGGGGGGTATGGTGGTTAAAGGCACGGTCATAAGACCCGATAAAGGCATGATGGTGCGTTTTACCTTGACCGATTTCAGTAAGGAAGTCACGGTGGAATACACCGGTATTTTGCCGGATTTATTCAGAGAAGGTCAGGGGATTGTCGCGCATGGCAAGCTTAATACGCAGGGTGTGTTTATTGCCCAGGAAGTGTTGGCCAAGCATGATGAAAATTATATGCCGCCGGAAGTTAAGGCAAGTTTAAAGAAAAAAGCAACGACTGAAGGCAAGCTTTGAATAAGGCTATAGATACTAAACTGTAACGCATTAGGAGCTTCCACTTAAAACCAGATGACTTCGAGTTTACTCTTTGTAGTAGAGCCGTTTTAAGTGAGTAGCCGTACGATGTATTTTTAAATGCTAAACAAAAGTGTAAATCTCATGGAAACATCCTTATCTGAACGTATCACAATCGATCCTGCCATTTGTCACGGCAAACCGTGTATCAGGGGGCTTCGTTATCCTGTTGAAACGGTTCTTGAGTGGTTGGGTTCTGGCATGAGTATAAAAGAAATTCTTCTGGATTATGAAGATATTGAATATGATGATATTTTGGCTGCACTTAATTTTGCTTCGCGTGTACTCAAGATTAAACGTATCGAATTATTGGCAGCATGAATTTTCTGGTTGATGCCCATTTGCCGCGTCATTTAGCTACAGCGTTTTCACAGTTCAATAGTTACAGCGTAACCGTTCGCACTGAGCTTGTCGAAGTGTGCCGTTCGTGCTTCGACAAGCTCAGCACGAACGGTGGCTGTAACTGTCCTAAGTTGAAAACGCTGTATATTGTTAAGGGAGCATGGCCATGATGCAATTCATACTTTGGATTTAGCGGAAGGCAATCGAACGACTGATAACACGATTAATGAAATAGCCAATATTGAACAACGCGTCGTCATCACTAAGGAACGTGCATGAAATAACTTGAACAACTTAAACGCCACCACCGTTCGTGCTGAGCCTGTCGAAGCATGAACTTGCTCAAGTT
>NZ_FUKI01000068.1 GCF_900163755.1 Crenothrix polyspora
GTTACGCAGCCCCATTAAATTAAGCGTATCATTTCCGTATGGAAAAAATAAAATTAGAACTATACACGGACTACCTGATATGCAATAGCGGGTTTGCAACAGCAACTGGATTTTCAGCAATGTTAGATGTGGATATAAGCCACGACCAAATGACACGATTTTTGTCTGCGAAGGAATACACCTCTAAAGATTTATGGGCGCAAGTTAAAACTACAGTGCGTCAAATAGAACAGGAAGATGGCTGCCTAATATTTGACGATACCATACAGGAGAAGGCCTGGACGGATGAAAATGAGATTATGTGTTGGCATTTTGACCACTGTAAAGGTCGATCTGTCCGGGGTATCAATTTGCTGAACGCCTTATACTACAGCAACGATGTATCAATTCCCGTTGCTTTTGAGGTAGTACGCAAGCCCAATCAGTTCAGTGATATAAAGACGCATAAGGTCAAACGAGTCAGCGAGGTCACTAAAAATGAGTTGATGCGGGATATGATAGCGGCCAGTGTGGCGAATGCCATCAAGTTCCGCTACGTATTGACAGACAGCTGGTTTGCCAGCAAGGAGAACTTTGAGTTCATCCTAAAAAAAGGCAAGCATTTCATCAGTGCCTTAAAGGACAATCGCCTGGTGGCTTTAACAGAAAAAGACAAGAAAGAAGGGCGCTTTGTACGAATCAGTCACTTGGAATTGTTAGATCGGCAGGCGGTGCGCGGCTGGTTGAAAGGCTTGCAACATGAAGTGCTTTTCGTCCGCAGGGTCTTTACAAACAAAGACGGCAGCATCGGCCTATTGAATCTAATATGCAGTGATTTGGCGTGCAACGGCGAACAAGTCGCCACGATCTACCAAAAACGGTGGAAAGTCGAGGAGTTCCATAAATCATTAAAATCCAATGCAGGGTTGGCAAAGTCACCGACCCGCACTGTTACCACCCAGAATAACCATGTCTTCATGTCGATCTATGCCGTATTCAAACTGGAGTGTCTGAAGATAAAACACAAGGCCAACCATTTTGCACTAAGGACTAAGCTATTCATCAAAGCCAACCAGATGGCATATGAAGAGTTGCAGAAATTACGGGCTGCGTAACATCAGTTAAGAAATAAAAACAACCAGTTGTGGGTATTTGTTGGCTTTGAGGTCGATTCCCGCTTTTGGATGAACTTTGAGCTGGGTAGCCGAACCACGCATACGGCAACCAAACTGGTGAAACGGTTAAAAGACTACATTGGCATCCAACCCCAGGACACACCACTGAAGGTTACAACCGACAAACTGGCCGCCTACAAAAACGCGCTTCAGTCTGTATTTGCTGGCATGGCGTATGTTTACCTGCAAATCGTCAAAAAAAGAATCAAGATGCGGTTGGTGACCGTCAAAAAGTGTTTTGTCCAAGGGACTAAAGATGATTTTCAAGGCAAGACCCAAAACACCTCTTATATTGAACGCTTCAACTTGACGCTAAGGCAACGGGTGTCATACTTGCAAAGAAAAACATTGGGTTATTGCAAAAAGAAGCCAAACTTCACGGGAGTCCTTTGGATCAATCTCTTTGACTACAACTATCGTTGTCACCATAAAAGCCTAAGGCTGCCGCTTATGCATCAGGGTACATCGAAATTCCAAAAAAAATGGAAACATCGAACACCCGCCATGGCAATGGATTTGACTCAGGAAGCTTTGACTTGGAGATTCCTGTTTGTGGCGCCTATTTTGGTAACCCATTGATAAAAAACAACCTGCATTGATTTGTAGGGACTACCCAGACACTAAATAGAAATGGCAGAATGAAAATCCGAAACATAGCAAATGATATGAATTGGCGCACTGTATTTTGTAGTTTACTATTGGTGGGCTGCGATACCAAACTTTCGTCGCTGTTCAATCCCATAGAAGAAGTCCCCGTTATTCCCCGTTCTACTGAACCCGCCGGATTTTCCAAAAAACTGTCTGCTGCTGCTTTGGCAAGATTAAGCCATAACGTCAGATACGATCCAGCTTATATTAAAATTCCCTATCCTGGCGGCGATGTGCCTAAAACTATGGGCGTGTGTACCGATGAAGTGATCAGAAGTTACCGCGCATTGGGCATTGACCTGCAAAAAGATGTTCATGAAGCAATGCTGGCCAACTTCAATGCTTTTCCCAGCCGTACACGTTGGGGATTAAAAACCACGGATGCCAATATTGACCACAGGCGCGTACCAAATTTACAGGTGTTGTTTGCCCGAAAAGGCATTAGTTTTGCCGTTACCCACCATGCTAAAGATTATCTGCCAGGCGACATAGTCACCTGGGACGTATTAAAGCGCCCGCATATTGGGCTAGTGGTTAACCGGAAACACCGTGGTGGTGAGCGCTATATGATTGTGCATAATATTGGCCGAGGGCCGGAGCTTGCCGATATGTTGTTTGACTATCCAATTACCGGACATTATCGGTATTATGGTGCAGATACGAAACCTTTATTGCAAAAATAGATGCGAATTTAGATTACAGTTGCACATCACTAAAGCCGGTTAAAACAGCTGATGTGGACAATCTTTAACGTCAATATGCTCACGGTTCGCTCATTTTTCTTGTAGTTTTATGATTCAAAACCCACTGTATATAGTATTAATTAATCCCTTAACTTCAACCAGCGTAACCGATTGGCATTAAACACCACCGTTAACGACGACATGGCCATAGCAGCGCCTGCAATCATCGGGTTTAATAACACACCGGCTATCGGATAAAGCAGCCCCGCCGCCACCGGAATGCTCAAGGTATTATAGAAAAACGCACCAAATAAATTCTGTTTGATATTTTTCACTGTCGCTTTAGACAAATCAATCGCTTCAGATACTTTTAATAACGAACCCTGCAAAATTACCACATCGGCGCTTTCAATGGCTACGTCAGTGCCTGTACCAATCGCAAAGCCAACATCGGCCTGTACCAAAGCGGGCGCATCATTTATGCCATCACCGACCATACCGACAATCTCTTGCGCTTGCAAAGTTTTAATAATCTCTGCCTTATCTTGCGGCAACACCTGTGCTCTCACTTCAGTAATCCCCGCTAAATTGGCTACCGCCTGAGCAGTAATTGGATTATCGCCGGTGACCATGATCACTCGAATCCCGCGCTCTCTTAAATGCTGTACCGCTTGCACAGAATCCTTTTTGATGGGATCAGACACCGCCACAATACCGGCAATCTTATTATCCACCGCCAGTAACATCGGCGTTTGCCCTAAAGCCGAAAGCTGTTCGAGTTTGGCGTTATAACGGCTATAACTGATCTTCTTGCTATCCATTAACGCCTTATTACCCAAAAATACCGCTTGTTTGTTGATCAGTGCGGTAACCCCGTGGCCTAGTATTGCCTCAAATTGCGTCACTTTGTCCAAACTAATATTTTTCTCAGTGGCAGCTTTCAATACACTGGCCGCTAATGGATGCTCTGAACCGGATTCAATACTTGCCGCCAGTTGCAGTACCTGGTTTTCGGTAAAATCCCCTATAGCATACACCGAGGCGACAGTGGGTTTGCCCTCGGTAATAGTGCCAGTTTTATCCAGTACCAAACAGGTAATTTCACCGGCTCGCTGCAAGGCTTCTCCTTTGCGGATTAAAATACCCGATTCTGCCGCACGCCCCACCGCCACCATCACCGAAATAGGCGTGGCTAATCCTAAGGCACACGGGCAAGCGATCACCAGTACTGTCATGGAGGTGACAAACGCATAACCCAAAGACGGTTCAGGCCCAACGCTGTACCAAATAATGAAGGTAAGTACGGCAATGGTTACCACCGCTGGTACGAAAACTGCCGAGATTTTATCGACCATACGGGCAATGTCCGGCTTGCTGCTTTGGGCTTGCCGTACGCTTTGGATGATTTGCGCCAGCGCGGTGTCTTTACCTATGCGGGTGGCTTTAAATAAAAAGCTGCCAGTTTGGTTCATAGCACCTGCTACCACTTCCGAGCCGATGGTTTTTTCTACCGGCATGGATTCGCCAGTTAACATGGATTCATCTATAGTTGAATGGCCTTCGAACAACACGCCGTCCACGGGTATTTTTTCACCGGGGCGGACTCTAATCGTTTCGCCCAGACCGACATTTTCGATAGCAATATCGATTTCCGTGCCATCACGCATCACACGCGCAGTACGTGGCTGCAAGCCTATCAATTTACGAATGGCACGGGAGGTTTTGCCGCGTGAGAGTGTTTCCAGGCCAGAACCCAGATTGATAAACGCTAAAATCACCACAGCGGCTTCAAAATACGCGTGTTTGGCTAATGACGGCAAGCTGCTGTAGTAATCAATAATAATGCAAGAATACAACCACGCCGAGCCGGTACCCAAGGCAATCAGGGTATCCATATTGGCTTGGCCGTGTGTTAAGGCATTGAGCGCACCTTTGTAAAAATGCAAGCCCGAATACACCAACACGCCCAGAGTAATCAGGCCAATGAGTGGCCAAAACTTCTGGCCTTCTGGCGAGCTAATGTCAGGAAACCACATCAAGTGTTCGCCTAACATCAATAATAGGCCGACCACGGCGGCGACGGCAGCTTTTTTCATTAGTGTGCGGTAACGCTGTAATTCCAGTTCTTCTTGTTGACTGGGATCTTCTAAGCCTTGCATGATGGCGGCTTCATAACCGGCATCTTTCACGGCCTTCAATAGTGCTTGGTGATTAGCACGGCCTTGCACCACGGCAGAATGGTCGGCAAAATTAACCGCCACCGCCGTCACACCTGCAACAGTCTTTAATGCCGCTTCAACCGAGCTGACGCAGCCCGCGCACGTCATACCCAGAATTGATAAGCGCAATTCTTCAGCTTTTTGTTCTGCACCCATATTGCCATCCTTTTTTCTTTATTAAGGAATGAAAACAGTGTTACACGTTTTATTCACAAACAGACCCATTGTGCATGGAAGCCACAAAAAATCTATACTTCAATTCAATAAGTTGTGCCAATCATACAGAGGGTGAGGAATTAGAAGCCCCTAGCTGCCCAATTATACTGCCAAGTGTTGCACAATCCCCGAAGCAACATTAAAAAAAATACTAAGCAAGGCAAAGAGTAATATTAAATACCCTATGGTGAGCAAAACAGGCAAGATATTTATGATGAATAAAACTTTGCCTTAAACCAATACGCAACATTGACCAACAAAATTAACGCAGGAACTTCAATTAGCGGGCCAATGACACCCGCAAACGCCTGACCACTGTTAATGCCAAACACACCAATAGCTACGGCAATAGCAAGCTCAAAATTATTACCGGCAGCCGTGAAGGCAACCGATACATTTTTGGCATAATCTTTCTCAAAATAGTACGCCAAGCCAAAGCTGCTGAAAAATAGGATGACAAAATAAATCGCTAACGGTATCGCAATTTGCAAGACATCTAAGGGAATGGTGACGATTAATTGGCCTTTTAAACTGAACATCAACACGATGGTAAATAACAGCGCTATCAGTGTAATAGGCGAAATGCGCGGTAGATAAACTTGCTCGTACCACACCTCACCTTGCCATTTAATTAAAACCAAGCGGCTAACAATACCTGCAACAAACGGGATGCCTAAATAAATGGCGACACTTTGGGCGATTTGCCGAATAGTAATATCAACATCAAAGCCTTTTAAGCCCAATAACGGTGGTAACCAAGTAATAAAAATATAGGCGTAAACGCTGTAAAACAATACTTGTAAAATGCTGTTAATGGCGACCAACCCAGCGGTGTATTCTCGATTGCCACCCGCAAGCTCACTCCACACAATCACCATCGCAATACAAGGGGCAATACCAATCAGCATTAAACCCATCATGTATTCAGGCTGATTTTTCAGGAAAATAATCGCTAATGAAAACATTACCAAGGGCGCAATAACCCAAATTAAAAACAGGGTTACGCCAATGAGTTTGAGATTGGAAAACACCGTGCCAATCTTGCTGTAATTCACCTTTGCCAAAGGCGGGTACATCATCAAAATTAGTCCAATCGCTAACGGAATATTGGTGGTGCCACTCGAAAACGAATTAAAAAACGCGCTACTTGCAGGCAAAAAATAACCCAAACCCACACCAACCGCCATCGCTAGAAAAATCCACAGCGTTAAAAAGCGATCTAAAAAACCGAGTTTTTTTCTTTCAGGCATAACGACCTCTTGAGTTAATAATCAGTCCCCAGCGTAACGCGACAATTCCAGCAAGCAACCAATGCCAACAGGTTCTTTTTTGAGCAACGGAACGACTGCGTAGCGTTGGGAATAGCCATCGGCCACTGACGTGATTTTGTCGAGTTCGTTTAAAGCACGCTGACGTAATAATGGCGAATGCGGTTGCGCTAACGCCACACTGTTATTGATAATCCACGCCCAAGGTTCAATGCCAGCGCGGCGCAAATCGTCTTGCAAGTTTGCCGCTTCTAAAACGGGTGTAGTTTCAGCCAGCGTCACCAGCAACACTTTGGTTTGTTTCGGATCTTGCAACTGCATCATGGGTGTCAGGTAATGTATGCCGCCGGTCATTTGGCGTGCGACTTCACGGTGATACGCACCTGTCGCATCAAGCAGCAATAACGTGTGTCCGGTAGGTGCGGTGTCCATTACCACAAATTTTTTGCCTGCTTCACGAATAATGCGCGAAAAGGCTTGAAATACCGCAATTTCTTCGGTGCAAGGTGAGCGTAAATCTTCTTCCAATAACGCGCGGCCTTGGGTATCCAATTTTGCGCCTTTGGTGTCTAAAACGTGTTGACGATAGCGTTCCGTCTCGGCGTGTGGGTCAATGCGGCTGACGGTTAGATTATCCAAAACGCCATTCAGGGTTTCGGTTAAATGTGCAGCCGGGTCGGAAGTGGTCAAATGCACAGGCAAGCCGCGATGCGCAAGCTCCACAGCAATGGCAGCAGCCAAGGTGGTTTTACCCACACCGCCTTTGCCCATTAACATCACTAAGCCGTGCCCATCTGCCGCAATGCCATTAACCAATTCAGACAAAGTAGGTGCGTTTAATTCAATAGGTGAATCCATCGCCACTGGCGTTTGCGGTGCTGACTCGATCAACAATTGACGTAAGGCATCAAGACCAACCAGATTAAACGGTTTAAGCATAATGTAATCACAAGGCAACGTCTTCAACACATCAGGGATTGCATTTAGCGCGGCTTGTTCACGTTCAAAAATAGCCAGCGCCAGTGAATCGCCTTCGGTTTCGCCAGCTAGCAAAATACCGTTAATCACTAAATATTGCTGTAATAAGCCAATTGCCGCGAGTTCTTCATGGGTGCGAGCCGCTTCGCGCAACGTGGTTTGTTGGGCACGAGCCACTAAAATTAAACGGGTACGCACAGGATCGGCTAAAGCATCAACAGCCGCCGTATATTGGCTACGCTGTTTTTCTAAACCTGCCAATGGCCCAAGACAGGAGGAATCACCTTTGCCCGCTTCCAAAAAATCACTCCAGGCGGTCGGTAGTTGCAATAAACGGATCGTGTGCCCAGTAGGCGCTGTGTCAAAAATAATGTGGTCGTAGTCAGCCGTTAACACCGAATCAATCAGCAGCGCCGTGAATTCATTAAAGGCGGCAATTTCTGTGGTGCAAGCCCCCGACAATTGTTCTTCTATGCCTTTAACCACCGAGTCGGGTAACACCCCTCGCACGGGATCAACAATACGGTTACGATACACTTGCGCTGCCGCTTGCGGGTCAATTTCTAATGCCGATAACCCTGTAATGTTAGGGATAGCGATAATGTGATTGCCAATGTTAATACCAAACACCTGTCCCACGTTTGAGGCAGGGTCAGTGCTGACCAATAAAACACGTTGTCCCGTTTCGGCCAGTTGAATTGCGGCCGCACACGCAATTGAGGTTTTTCCTACCCCGCCTTTACCGGTAAAAAACAGGAAACGCGGCGGTTGAGTAAGAAATTTCATGATAGATTGATCTTGCGTGTTTAACACGATTTGCTGCCAGAACAGCATTTTTTGGCAGGTTCTGCCGCTTCTGTAGCAACCGTAAAATTTGCCCAATGTGCCAATTCAGCACGATTGGGATAACGCCCCGCCAACGCGATGTCACCCGCCACTAAAATCAGCGGCAACGCGTCTGATCCAGAGCGCTCTAAAAAACTTTTTACGGTTGCATTTTCAGCAAACGCCAGCGGTTGTTGGGCTAAATTGAATCGCTCAATGTTTACCCCCTGCTGTTTTGCCCACTCCACATCAGCGGAAAATCCGACCAATTCTTGATCGACATCAACACCACAAACGCCGGTGCTGCAGCACAGGGCGGGATCAAATACTTGGATAGTTGTCATAAAGGTCTCCTAAAAAATCAAATTACGGTAATAAATTACCGATGCGATCCAACTCTGTTTTCAAGTGCTCACGGTCATGCTGAAGTTCATCCAACGGTAAAGCCAGTAATTGCTCAATGCGGTAACGCAGGATGCGATAGGCCGTCATAAAAGCCGCTGTGATTTCTTCTTCGCTGCCTTCAACATGGGCAGGATCTTCAACGCCCCAATGGCTGCGTATGGCCGAACCTAAATAGGTCGGGCAAGTTTCATTGGCGGCATTACCGCACACGCTGAGCACAATATCGGGCGTGGCGGGCAGATCATTCCAGGATTTACTGTAATAGCCTTCGGTTGATATGCCTTCGCCGTTCAGCAATGCGATGGAACGCGGGTGAACTTTACCAGTTGGTTTGCTACCTGCGCTCATGCCTTGCCAACCTGCTGGCGCAAGATGGTTGAAGGTGGCTTCGCCAAGGATAGAGCGGCAGGAGTTGCCAGTACAAAGAAAAAGAATATTCATGGTTAAGATTTTGTAGGTGTCGATAAAAGTAGAGGAAGCACAGCGTCACAGCATGCTGAGGCATCTCGCATTTCTACGCATTGTTCAGGATGGCCGCCGCAACACTCTTCAGTGAGATAGGCGATTACATCCAGCATGAGCGGAATATTGGCACGATAACGTTGAAAACGCCCTTCTTGTGCAACGGTTAGTAAGCTTGTTTGTGTGAGTGCTTTTAAATGAAAGGAAAGGTTGGTCGGCGGCACATTCAGCGTTGTCGCAATTTCACCTGCGACCATGCCTTGCTTACCTTTTTTAACGAGCAAACGGAACACATCAAGCCGGATGCCGGAAGAAAGCGATTCAAAAATAGAGGTTGCTATAATTTTTTCCATATTTTAACAATACAACAAATATTGAAATGATGCAAAATAAAAGGCCATAATTTTAAAACCGCGATAGATTCATTTAAATGCAAACATCTCTGTACATGACAAAAAAATAAGCCAATGAAATGTCATATAATTTTCGTTTTTGTAAACG
>NZ_FUKI01000015.1 GCF_900163755.1 Crenothrix polyspora
GATGCTCGGATAAAATTGAAAAAGCTTTATCCGACACTTAAAGAGTGACTAAGTACTAGTTGGGTGTTGTCTTTAGAAGAAAATATTGGCTTAGCAACACTATTTCAATTAAGAGAGACTGTGGTTGCGCCTAAAAAAGTTGTCATTATCTCTGTTGATAAAGCGTCAGCAGAAATTTTACAGCTAGATGATGATCCTGAAAAATGGCCACGCTCACAATACACGCGCTTGGTAGATAAGCTCAATACCTATCACCCCGCACTGATTGCCTTTAATATTCATTTCGCCAAGCAAAGTAGACCTAAAGAAGACAGCGCATTTGCCAAAGCTATCGCTGCACAGAAAAATATTCTCCTAACCAGCTATATACGGCAATTTTCTGTGCGTGCTGCGCCCACATTAAATGAACTAGCCTACGAGCGCACTATTCACAACCGCTTGCGGCCTTAGAAGACGCGGCCATCGGTGTTGCCCCTTTTCCCATACCTAAATCACTGTCAACGGTTAAACAATTCTGGACATATAAAAACAGCGCTGGTGATATACCAACGTTACCAACAGCTATTTTTCACTGTTATTTACTCAAAGAAACTTACGGCGATATTTTACAGATAGTGCAAAAAGTCGATCCTGCACTTTACCGCAGCTTGCCTAAGCATTTTAACCCGCTACCCAAGGCCATTAAACCGTTGGAGCTTATTCAAAGCATACAACTGGCACTGGAAAATAATAGCCAGTCTTTGCGTTATCTGGATCGTCTAATTCAATCAGTACCTTACACAAATGAAAAAAAACACTTATTACAAGCCTGGCGCTCTTTAATAAATAGCCATCACAGTCTATATTTAAACTATTACGGTGATGTAGGCAGTATTAACACGATTCCTCTGTATAAAGTATTAGCACCGGAGGCATTAGCGGCCGAAATATTTAAAGATAAGATTGTCCTGGTAGGTTATTCAACTGATATTGAGCCTGATAAAAATCAAGGTTTTTATACGATTTTCTCAAAAAATAGTGAAAACAATATCAGCCCTGTTGAAATTTTAGCCACCGCTGTTGCTAACCTTATCGACAGATCGTGGATTAAGCCGTTACCACTGTATTATCAATTTTTAATGATAATGCTGTGGGGAATGTTGTTATCAGGCATTTTTCGAATTTTTTCATACAAAATTTCGATAAGTATAGGGGCGTTTTTAAGTCTGACTTATGGGGCAGTCGCTTACATTACTTTTAGGAATACACAGATATGGATACCGCTTTTTACTGTTATTTTACAAACTGGATACGTCTCACTGGTTGAGTCAATAATCCACCTAAGAACTATTCATAAAGTATTTACACGTTACTTGCCAAACAATGTATTTAATAAAAACACCCAACACCCCGATGCGATGGATAGCTACGGCGAGTTAATGCACGGTGTGTGCATGGCAACCGATGCGGGTCAGTATACGACGCTATCTGAAAGCATGAACCCGATGACATTAAATACGCTGATGAATAAATATTATGGCGTGATGTTTCCGGCAGTAAAAGCGCATAACGGTTTGATTTCTGATGTGATTGGCGATGCCATGTTAGCGCTGTGGGCAAAGCCCATTGCCGAACCGCAACTGCGTATGAATGCCTGCTATGCGGCACTTAAAATTAATAACGCGGTACAGCAATTTAATCAATCGCCGCTCTATCAATTACCCACCCGCTTAGGTTTGCACTACGGTGAAATGCGCCTAGGTAACGTGGGCGCACCGGATCATTATGAATACCGCGCCGTTGGTGATATTGTCAATACTTCAACCCGTATAGAAGGATTAAATAAAATACTGGGGACACGTATTTTAGTCTCTGATACGGTGCTTGAAGGCTTGTCTGGCTTAGTGAGCCGAGAGATTGGCGTGTTTTTATTAAAAGGCAAAACCCAATCGATTACTATTTATGAATTAATTGATAAGGGCAACCAAGCTGATCCAAAAATCGCACCTTTATTGCATGCTTTTGCTAAAGCATTGGCGTTATTTCAAAGCTATCAATGGACTAAAGCACACAAAGCCTTTGTTAATATTAACAAATATTACCCGAATGATGGCCCCACTGTTTTTTATATGCATTATTTACAAAAATACCAAAACGTGCAGCAAGAGCGCAGTAGTTTTTCAGATAAACCGTTGATAGATATTAGTTCTATTTCAGATGCATGGCTTTATGTTTAATCGTATTCAAAAACTTTGGCTACCGTGTTAGCCTGAAACAGGTATTCCCCCCTTCTCTCTGAACAGAAGCAAAGCAAAAGTTGTTGTCCCATCTTAAGCGCGCAACCTATAGCATGGCCATGTGTTGATTACAACTGATGCGCTGCTACAGTTTAATCGCAGCCGCTTGAAAAATTAATGTTAGAATTATTATCACTAAAACTTAATATATCTAACGAGGTACTATGGACGCTCCTGTGGCGCTGTATCAATCATCACTGTCTTCTTTAAAGCTTCGGGCACGCGGTAAAGTGCGTGATATTTATGATATTGATAATCAGCACATGCTGATTGTAACCACCGATCGCTTATCGGCATTTGATGTCATCTTACCCGATCCTATCCCTGGTAAAGGCCGTGTATTAACCAGCGTGTCTAATTTTTGGTTTGCCAAAATGCGCCATGTTATGCCTAACCACATTGTTGATATTCCCTTACAAGACGTTGTGCCCAATGCGCTTGATCGCGCTCAGATTGAGGGTCGGGCGATTGTGGTGAAATTATTAAAACCACTGCCGGTTGAGGCGATTGTGCGTGGCTATTTAATTGGTTCGGGCTGGAAGGATTATCAACAATCCGGCGCAGTGTGTGGTATTACATTGCCACTCGGTTTACAGCAAGCGCAACAATTACCAGAACCCATTTATACGCCGTCGACAAAAGCTGCGATGGATCAACACGATGAAAACGTATCTTTTGAAACCACGGTAACGCTTATGGGGCAAGATATGGCAGAGCAAGTACGCGATGCCAGTTTACGCTTGTATAAAGAAGCGGCTGCTTATGCCGCCGAGCGCGGCATTATTATCGCCGATACCAAGTTTGAATTTGGTGTCGATGATAACGGCGTGCTGCATTTAATTGATGAAGTATTAACGCCGGATTCATCACGGTTTTGGCCAGCGGATGAATACCGTATTGGTATCAGTCCGCCGAGTTTTGATAAGCAATATGTACGCGATTATCTTGAAACCTTAGATTGGGATAAAAAAGCGCCAGGACCGTCTTTACCGGCGGAGGTTGCAGAATACTGTGCCGCTAAGTACCGAGAAGCTGAAACTCGTTTAACGCGGGTTTAAGGATATATCCGGTTACATTTTGTTACCTGTGTTAGCTACTAACTTAAACTGGGACAAGATATAGATTGGGTTGAGTGTTTTTCTCAACCCAACATGATGTCCATCACGCACCGAAATTGTTCAGTAGCCAAGATAGATTCATCACAGGCGGGGTAAAAATCACCGCTGATCACCGGAATAAAGGTAGCATCTCCCTTATAGCTATACGGAATGTTGCGAGTATCGTGTATCAGTTCAGTCATTACACAAGCGGAACATTTCATGTTTATAACGCCTTCGACATACAATCGTAAATCATTAATAACAATGTCTATTAATGATGCAAATGCGCCGACAACCACCGCTCAGCCACATCCAGCGCCATCCCCTTACGCCGTGCATAATCTTCCAACTGATCCTTATCAATCTTGCCGACATTAAAATACTGTGACTGTGGATGCGAGAAATACCAGCCACTCACCGCCGAAGCCGGATACATGGCGTAACTTTCGGTCAATTCGATACTGGTGTTGGCCGTCACATTCAACAAGGCAAATAACTTGGCTTTTTCAGTATGGTCAGGGCAGGCCGGATAACCCGGCGCAGGCCGTATGCCTTGATACGCCTCGTTAATCAGCTGCTCATTGTCGATAGCTTCATCATCTGCGTAACCCCAATAATTTTTCCGGACCACCTGGTGCATATACTCGGCAAACGCCTCCGCCAAACGGTCTGCCAAGGCCTTCAGCATAATCGAACTGTAATCATCATAATCGTTTTCAAACTGGGTGATTTTTTCCTCAATACCAATGCCAGTGGTCACCGCAAAACCGCCGATATAATCCGGCTTGCCGGCATCTTTCGGAGCAATAAAATCCGACAGGCAATAATTCGGGCGACCGGGCGCTTTCACGTTTTGCTGACGCAAATGGTGTAGCACTTCCAAGGGCTGGCTGCGCGACTCATCGGTAGACACCACCACATCATCGCCCTCGCTATAGGCAGGGAAAAACCCGATAACCGCCCTGGCCTGCAACCATTTTTCGTCAACCAGTTGCGTTAGCATGGCCTTGGCATCGTTAAACAATTTTCTGGCCTCAACACCAATCACCACATCATCCAGAATTTTCGGGTAGCTGCCCGCCATTTCCCAAGTCTGGAAAAACGGCGACCAGTCAATGTAATCCACCAACGTTGCCAACGGCACATCATCAATCACCTTAACACCCAAAAACGACGGTATTACTGGCTCATAATCACCCCAGTTAAATTTGTTGCGCCGCGCTTCCTCCAATGAATGCTGCTTAGTTTTGGATTCCTTGCCTTTGTGGCGCTCGCGCACCTCTTCGTATTCTTTACGGATGCTGTTGACAAACTCATCCTTCAATTCGCCGCTTAACAGATTGCTGGCCGTACCCACGCCACGCGAGGCATCGGTGACATACACGGTTGCGCCCTTGTAATGCGGCTCAATTTTGACGGCAGTATGGGCGCGGGAGGTGGTAGCGCCGCCGATCATCAGCGGGATGGTAAAGCCCTGGCGCTGCATTTCCTTGGCGACATGCACCATTTCATCCAAAGACGGCGTAATCAAACCGCTTAAGCCAATAATATCGACGTTTTCCAAACGTGCGGTTTGCAGGATTTTCTCGCACGGCACCATCACGCCCAAATCAATCACCTCGTAGTTATTGCATTGCAACACCACGCCGACGATATTCTTGCCGATGTCATGCACATCGCCTTTTACCGTCGCCATCAAGATCTTACCGTTGGTTTGCCGATCCGCTGCGGACTTGTCGGCTTCCATGAACGGCATTAAATACGCCACGGCTTTTTTCATCACCCGCGCCGATTTCACCACCTGCGGTAGGAACATTTTGCCCGCGCCAAACAAGTCGCCGACCACGTTCATGCCGTCCATCAACGCGCCTTCAATCACATGCAACGGACGTTCGGCTTCCAAGCGTGCCTGTTCGGTGTCTTCGTCGATATAGTCGGTGATGCCCTTGACCAGCGCATGTTCCAAGCGTTTGCCCACCGGCCAGTCGCGCCATTCCAGGTTTTCCTGCTTGACTTCGCTGCTGCTACCGTCGCCACGGTATTTTGCGGCCAGCTCCAGCAATTTGTCGGTGCCGCTGCCATCGTGGGTGTTTAACACCACCGATTCCACCGCATCGCGTAAATCCAGCGGAATGTCCTCATAAATCGCCAATTGCCCAGCGTTGACGATACCCATCGACATACCAGCCTGGATGGCGTGATACAAAAACACCGCGTGGATGGCTTCGCGCACTGGGTTGTTGCCACGGAACGAAAACGATACATTGGATACGCCGCCGGAAATCAGCGCATAGGGCAGGGTTTGCTTGATCTCGCGGGTGGCTTCGATAAAATCCAGGCCGTAGTTGTTGTGTTCGTCGATGCCGGTGGCGATGGCGAAAATATTCGGGTCGAAAATAATGTCTTCAGGCGGAAAGCCCACTTGTTCGACCAGAATTTTGTAAGCGCGTTGGCAGATCTCAACCTTTCTGGCCTTGGTGTCGGCCTGGCCTTCTTCGTCAAACGCCATGACGATCACCGCTGCGCCGTAACGGCGTACCAGTTTGGCGTGCTTGATAAAGGCTTCTTCGCCTTCTTTTAGCGAGATGGAATTGACCACGCCCTTGCCTTGGATGCACTTAAGCCCCGCTTCCAGAATATCCCATTTGGACGAATCCAGCATGATCGGCACTTTGGCGATGTCGGGTTCGGCCGCAATCAGCATTAAAAACCGCACCATCGCTTCCTTGGACTCCAACATGCCTTCGTCCATGTTGATGTCGATGATTTGTGCGCCGTTTTCCACCTGCTGCTTGGCAACGTCCAAGGCGGTTTCAAAATCGCCTTCGATAATCAAACGCTTAAATGCGGCAGAGCCGGTGACGTTGGTGCGTTCACCCACGTTAACAAACAGGCTGTCAGGGCCGATCAACATCGGTTCCAGTCCTGCCAATCGACATTGCTTGGGAATTTTTGGAATAACACGCGGCGGGAAATGGCTGACGGCATCGCTGATCGCCTTAATGGTGGCAGGCGAGGTGCCACAGCAACCGCCGATAATATTCAAATAGCCGCTTTGTGCCCAGTCGGCCAGCTCGACAGCCATTTGTTCGGGGGTCTCGTCGTATTCGCCAAACTCATTGGGCAAACCGGCGTTGGGATGCGCGGAAACATAAGTATCGGCAATCGAGGCTAATTCCGCGATGTATTGGCGCAGTTCAGTTGCGCCCAACGCACAGTTAAAACCAAAAGAAATCGGCTCGATGTGTTTTAGTGAGTTCCAGAACGCGCCCACCGTTTGGCCAGATAATGTCCGGCCGGATGCGTCAGTAATGGTGCCGGAGATCATCACCGGCAACTTGTAGCCGATCGTTTCAAAATATTCATCGACTGCAAAAATCGCGGCTTTGGCGTTGAGCGTATCGAAAATGGTTTCAATCAGGATAATATCCGCGCCGCCGTCGATCAGGCCGCGTGTGGCTTCCGTGTAGGCCACCACCAGTTCGTCAAAGGAGATATTACGGAAACCAGGGTCGTTGACATCCGGCGACATGGAAGCAGTACGCGCGGTTGGGCCTAAAACACCGGCGACAAAGCGTGGTTTATCGGGGGTTTTGGCGGTGTATTCATCGGCCGCTTGCTTGGCGACGCTGGCGCCTGCAAAATTCAATTCGTAAGCCAGGCTTTCCATGTGGTAATCGGCCATCGATACGCTGGTGGAGTTGAAGGTGTTGGTTTCAACAATATCGGAACCGACCTCAAAGTACGCGCTGTGGATGGCTTTGATAATATCGGGCTGGGTAATAGACAGTAGGTCGTTGTTGCCTTTGAGGTCAACCTCCCACTGGGCAAAGCGTTCGCCTCTAAAGTCTTTTTCTTCCAGTTTGTAACCTTGGATCATCGTGCCCATTGCACCGTCCAGAAACAGAATTTTTTGGGCTAATTGTTGTTTTAGTAATGCGATTTTGTTCATGGCACTGAAAATCCAAAGTAGGTGCTAGCGATGCGTAGCTTATGATTTTTGTTGTTATGTCCGTAGTTGCATCAAGCGATTAAAGCCTATGCAGTCTGTGTGGTGCTAAGTGAGCGATTGATTAAAGTCCGGCGACACACTATCATGTTTTTTATTTACCTGAGACTGACATGACAAAGCCGAAGATTATTCAGATACTGGAGGATATTGTATACGCTACGCTGGGCGGACAAAATAGCGATGCACATAAAAGGCAATTTGAACAGGCTTCTTTGCCAACTTATATTTTAGCAGGCTTATTGGGTATTGCTGTTTTTGTGGCTGTTATTGCCTTGGTTGTTTCTTTGCTGATTTAGTATAAATCAGCAAAGAAAAGCCCAAGTTTATAAGCTTGGGCTTTTTTAACTGCTTAAGACATTAATCTTAATTTTATTATTCAGGTACTTTAAAGCTTTGTTTGATGCTTTGGAACATTTCTTTAAGGCCGCCAAACAAATTACCGATTGACAGCGACTCTTTCAGCATAAATTTACTGCGAATCACTGCGATAACCAAAAAGCCCACCATAGGTGGCATCAGTTCCATAAAGACAGATATAAATGTACCTTTAGCGCCTTGAAAACCGCCCATATTTTTTCTGTCACCAACGCTCATAAGGTCACGTTCATAATTGGCATCAGCTTCGCCACCTCTGAGTGATTCCAAAATATCAACACTACCCCAAATTAATAACGTTTGTGAGGCAAAAAATACCGCAACACAGCCAATGACCCAAATAATAGGGTTGCTTACCTTGCCTCTTACCGCTGACTGATAAACCCACAGTATCGAAAAAATCATTATTAAAGCGCCAATCATAGTCAAACTCCTCTTAAATTTTGTTATATTTTTGTCAGAAAATAGTAAAGATATTTACATTTTAAAGTCATTATCGAATTGTCTTTCTCAACAACTTTGCATGATTCTAATTTGTCACGTCCAGGAATTTCCTGCTTTTGTATTTCGCCATCAACGACTGCATATTTAATCGTTATATTCATTTCTTTAGTTCGTCCGCCACCATCGGTTGATTTTGTTTCAAGAGTGCCATCACTTTTAAAATCCCATTCAACAATAAGCTTTTTTTTCTCACCATCAAGCTTATTGGATTCAGCATAGACCTTCCATTTGCCGAGGATATCGGTATTATCCTTTAAAAGGACATCAGCATTCGCCGAAAGTGCAAAAAAAATTGCCGTTAACGGTAACAGTGCAGTGCGTTTTTTTATCATTTTTTTGCTCCCAAGCTGTTGGATTTATCTAGACCGGACGATCGTAAACTATATCACATTGACTATCGAGTTTTAAGTTTGAGCTTAACCGAATAAGGATGTAAAGCAAATTTTTAAATAGGCGCTTAAAAAATTTAGTAAATCACTCTGTATCAGCTGTTTTATAAGTCAAAACCACTTAAAAACACATTAAAAAACGCCTCTACAAAAGCAAAATGGCTGAGCCACAAGTACGTTAATTGATCTTATTGCCTGACATAAGTACGTATTTTTTCAGCAATACTTGCGGAAAGGATTTCGTAATGTTTATATTAAAAAACAGAAAAACAATCAATTTTTGTTTTATATATAATTGATTTTTATTACTATTTATTAGTAATTGCCGCTAACCGACTGGCAATAAACCTTGACATTAATGTTGCCTAAAGTATCATTAATGCTCGGCTTGCTATGATAACTAGCAATTACTTAAAACAACAACTAGTAAGGTAGGAAACTCATGGGGTTCATTTTAGATCTCGTCGAAACATTAAGAACGCCAGCAGGTATGGTTGGCGCAGTAGTCGTTATAGGGCTGGTTTATACGCTCGTTAAGTGGATTTTCGCGCCGCATCCAGACGACGAACAACAATAAGTCGAAAAAGATTTTTCCAAATTTTATGGCCACTACCAATTCTTAAGTTTGGGTTGGTAGCAGCCATTTAGTTGTCTTATATCGCATTAATACCGCCTTAAATCAAATTATTACCGTACATTTCTGCATAACGTTACAGCACATGGAATGTATGCGTTGATATTTTCAAAAATTTCTCAGCTTTCCTCCCAACAGGTTTCTTCTACCGGCATAGGATTATTCCGCATTTTTTATGGCCTAGTCTGCCTGCAAGAAATTATTTTTCTGTTTTATTTTAATCATTTAATTTTTGATCCCATCCCCTTTATCGACGTTGAATTTCCGACGATCACATTTTTTTTATGTCTCTGGGGAGCGGTTGCCACCTGCATTATTATCGGCTACCGTTATCAGCTTGCAGTAACCTGTAATTATTTGCTTTGGATTGTTTTCGTTAACTTCACTGCCATGCAGCGTGACTTTGACGGCGGTTTTGATTTATTTATGACCGGTGCGGGATTTTTCTTGCTATTTATGCCCGGCGATCGTACGTTTTCTATCGATAACCTCAGATACAAACTCAGTACACCATTCCTACATTACAACACCTATTCAAAACCTACTGTTTCCGCGCTCACTTATTATTTGCCAGTTTGGGTGTGCCTGGGTTTTCTGTATATTGACTCTGATATCCATAAAATATTTGCCCAACATTGGCGCAATGGTTTGGGTGCGTGGCTGCCATCGACTCAGCCTTATTACGTGTCGGCACTGGATATGTCATTTTTTTTGAATAATGAGCCACTGCAAAAAATACTGGGTTACACCATTATGATTTTTCAGGCGACGTTCATCTTCTTTTTTTCTACACGTCGGCTTCGTGTCTTATTTTTACTAATAGGAATTGGTCTGCATCTTGGCATTACCCTGTCACTCAATATTTACCCCTTTGGCCTCGCCATGCTGGCGTTTTATCCGCTACTTGTGCCTTTTGCTTGGTGGCGCAGATTAAGCGGCATATTGACCGCTCAGCAGCCGGTATTGATAATATTTTATGATCGCCAATGCCCTTTATGCAACCGCACAGTACTGACGCTAAATCATTTCGATATTTTTAAGCGACTTGATTTTAAAAATGCCCAAGATTACGCAGCAAACTGTCCTGCACTGGCATCTATTGAAAAACAAATGTTATTAACCGATTTATACGCTGTTAATCTGAACAACAAAGTGTATTCTGGGCTTGATACTTATATTCAGATTTGTTTAAAAATGGGCTATTTGTTTCCAGTAGGGCTCATATTGCGCTTACCTGGCATTTATCAGCTCGCTTCGGCAAAATATCGTGCCATTGCAGACACAAGAACACGCATAACGTGTACTGCGGAATGTGCCCCAGCGCTGCCACTTAAAAACAATAGCCTGTATACCGCATGGTTTGAACACTACAGCACCATTAAACCTAAAACCTTTGCCCGAAGGCTATCTAAAGTAGCGGTAGCTCTGCTTATCCTGCAATTAAACTGCTCTATACATTATGGGCTTTTTTACCGCCTTAAAATTGATCTTTATCAGCATCCAATAACTGCGGTTATCGCTAAAGGCAGTAGCGCGTTGTTGATGGTATCACGAATATTTTTAGGCATTGCTCCACACGCGCTGTATCTACATGATCATTTTTCCGGTTACGATCGCATTTTGGCCATCACCTACACAGATAAGCAGGGCAATGAACAATGGCTACCGTTTGTTAATCAACAAGGCCGTTTACTTGCACCAAATTGGGGGCGTGTACAATCGATGTGGGCAAATATTGCGGTTACTCCGACGATTGATGACCAGCGCGTGCGTAAATTTATTATGAAAGTGACCGCATTCTGGGGCGATAAAATAGGCCTTGACCTGAATAACGCTGAATTTCAAATAAAGCTCAAAAACATTAATGCACCTAACGATTGGGTTTATGATCAACTGCATAAAAACATGGCATCACAGTGGGTTACAGTAGGAACAGTTCAGTGGACAGCTAAAGTTATTGCCTATAATTTGCCTTACAATCTTAATGCAAAATAACGCCCTATAGTTGGCAATCTATCTTTTATTATTGCATCGCTTTTTCAGTCATGATATAAAATGTCCGTGCTTAAAACAATTAACGCACATATAAAAATAATTTAAACCGTTTGGAGGATATCATTATGAAAAAAGTATTATCACTTCTGGCTTTAGCGATGATGATTGGTGGTTTGTCAGGTTGTTTAGATCCACAAGATGGCACAAAACAAAGACCAGATAGCGCTACTTCTGTAAGCTTGTAAGAAAATTCTGCCTGTGAGCCGAAAAAGCCCGACATTTGTCGGGCTTTTTTGTTTTAACTGTACAAAGTTTGACCCGTATTTTAGCCATTCCCCATCAATTATCATCAAATTCCTTACGGATTTGTTACAACACGCAAAGTGTTTTTTTACTGCGTAGTAATTAGTTTTTATAGCCTGTCTTTCTCTGCTAAGATCTACACAGTCGTTGAGTTGTGTTATTTAAAAGCAGCTTCATATCCATGCCGATTACATCCACTGGTGTTTAGGCGTTTGAATAATCACTGCTACTTGAAAAACACCGTATGTAGACCACAGCTAGTCGGCGTACTCTAGCCGTAGATAAATACAAACTTTACGATAGCTGTGCTAATGCTCGCTCAATTTTCAGTTACTTGCCAATAACACAGCGCTAACAAAAGACAACAGACAGACATAAAAATAGTCGCATAATTTTTTCGGTAACTTTTGGGGCTGACGAAACGATTCCGCAAACATAGGCGACATTCTTCAAATAAATATTAAATAGGATTTATTATGAAAAGCGTACAAAAAATAACGCTTGCCATCTTGATTGCTGCTAATTTTTGCGTGCTATCCATCGGCCAAGCGGCGGTTAACTTAGTTGGCGTAGGAACAGAAGGTATTTACGAAAAAGACAGCCAGGGAGCTTTGTGGGGTGTATCTCGCACACTTGGCCGTGCAAAAAAAATAGTCAAATTTACCGGTAAGCGTGGAAAATATACACCGACTACCTATTCCAGCTCTTTTGTACCTAAGCTTAAAGCATTAGGTGGCAGTAATGTCCACAATAAAGACGGCTATATCGATCAAATTTGGCCGTTACCGAATGGCTCTGTATTATTTTCTGCTGATGTTAACGGTAAAAATTACTTGTATAAACTCAACCCTAAAACGAACAGTGTGGGCAATAATAAGCCTAAAGGCAATAAAGCAGGGTACAACAATCGCCAAGCGGTAATGAATATTGGCCAATCCAAAGGTATTCATCATTCGGATATTCGGGCATTACACCAGCGCTCGTTATTAATCGCTAATTACAAAGGTAAGCCACCGGTCTTGTTTTTTGGCGAATACAACGCAAGAAAAGGTCGTGTTATAGGCGCAGCAGGCGATGCCGTCACATTGTGGAAATCACTTGACATGGGTGATACCTGGTCTAAAGTGATTGCATGGAATACCACAGGGCATCAGACCGATCATATTTATGGCTTAAAGCAAAATCCTTATAACGGTTGGATATATCTGTTATTTGGCGATGATACAAGAGAAGCTGGCATTGTTGCTTGGGATGGAAAGTCTTTGGCACCACCTGATAATACAGCGATTGCCAGTATGAAGCGCTACAAAGGCTGGAAATCTATTGCTGGCACAGCATCAGTAAGAACCGGTGACATTACTTTTACAAAAAATCGCTGTATTTGGATGCCAAGCTTAGACTTTTTAAGCACGCAAAATACATCGGCAGATGGTTTTTTACACAGCCAACAAGCGAATTTTGACTTAACTAATCAACAACAAGGCGGCAAAGTACCCTATCAAAATAATATTCCACCCATTCTGGGATTAACCGCTACCAATGGCGATATTTATTGGGCATCGTATCGATCCAAAAGCTTGGCTGAGCAAAAGTTACATGTATGGAAATCGATTAATGCTGGTGTGAGCTGGTCAGTTACAAAGATCAACATTTATAATACATGGACATCGGTTCCCACTAATTTGCTTATTACCCCATGGGGTGAACTGGCTGTCAGCGGGCGCGGTATATTATTTAATAAAAATAAAAATGCCGCAACAGGAACCACCGCGTATTTAACTCGATAACACATTATTTTACTTGCTAATATGTAATTTCCGTTCATGGCTGAGCCTATTCACTGTGAACGGTATCTCTGCTTAACTTAATAATTTTAGCTATACAAATAACGCATCGTGCGATGCGTTATTATCGCCACCAATATGCGCATTATGTATGCTTTATTGCGCCAATCGATCATATCCCTTGTGAGTTTTTAGTGCGGCTTGCCCGCATTAAAGAGACCATCTCATGACGAAGATAGCGGCTTTATTTTTTATTGATAAAACCAATTAGCTGAACGTGTTGTCTCAGCACTAACAAAGCTGAGATCATAAAAACAGTACGTCACTTATCATGCGAATAATAGGAAACACCATGCGATTAACAATTATACTCTCAACGCTTTTCATTGCGGTGTTACTGGTAATTACAAGCTACGCCGGAAAAAACAGCAACGCCGCAACAGAAAACCTAGAAAATTTTTCAACTGCGGTGTTTGCAGGCGGTTGCTTTTGGTGTACAGAAGCAGACTTTGAAAAATTGCCAGGTGTTCATCAAGTGGTTTCTGGATTTAGTGGTGGCCATGTAGCCAATCCAAGTTACGAACAAGTTTCAACCGGTGGCACAGGCCATGTCGAAAGCGTAAAAGTGTATTACGATCCAGAAGTGATTAGTTATGAAGACTTACTGAATGCCTTTTGGCACATGATTAATCCTACCGATAACGAAGGACAATTTGTTGATCGGGGTGAAGAGTATCGATCGCTGATTTTTTATCAAACGGATCAAGAAAAAACCAAGGCCGAATATTCACGGCAGGTGTTAAATGCGTCTAAACGCTATTCCGCACCTGTCATAACAAAAATAAAAGCGCTGGTGGCTTTTTACCCGGCCGAAGAAGATCATCAAGATTATTATCAAAAAAATCCTTTACGCTATAAATATTACCGTAATAATTCGGGACGCGATCAATATCTGGAAAAAATATGGAGCAATAATAGTCAAGTAGCCGCCAATCCAAATAAACCATCCAATAGCTACAGTAAGCCAGCTGATGATAATTTACGGAAAAATTTAACGCCGCTACAATATCAGGTCACCCAACAAGAAGCGACAGAACCGGCTTTTAAAAATGATTATTGGAATGAGAAACAAGCCGGTATTTATGTCGATATTGTCAGTGGCGAACCGTTATTCTCCTCGCAAGATAAATTTGATTCCGGCACGGGTTGGCCAAGCTTTGTCAAACCATTGGTTGCAGATAATATTATTCAGAAAAAAGATTTATTACTTATCTTTCCACGTACAGAAGTGCGAAGTCGTTATGGCGACTCACACCTTGGTCATGTCTTTAACGACGGTCCAAAGCCGACCGGTTTGCGGTATTGTATTAATTCGGCGGCGCTTAAATTTATTCGATTAGAAGACCTGCAAAAAGCGGGATACGCTGCATTTTTGTCACAATTTAATACCGTACCCAAATAGGTTATCAGGAATCTATGCTGTGCAGCGTAAAATAACGCAGATTCGGTTATGATAGATCTTTGCTTTAACCACAGGACTACCGTGCCACAACCGCCTAAACGTATTTTTTTCAGTGCTGGAGAATCTTCCGGTGACCAACACGCCGCCAATATGTTCCTGGAGTTAAAAAAATCCCGTCCAGATATTAAAGCCCTGGGCATGGGGAGCCAAAAAATGGCGCAGGCTGGCATTGATATTCGCTATGATTCGGCCAATATTGGCGTGATTGGTGTGGTGGAAGTCATCAAGCAATATGCTGAAATTCACAGGGCATTAAACCTAATGAAACAGTTGGTCGCTAACGAACGCCCTGATTTGCTGGTGTGTGTTGATTACAAGGAGTTTAACTTTAAGCTGGCTAAATACGCCAAACAGTTAGGCATCAAAGTATTATTTTATGTCAGTCCACAGGTGTGGGCGTGGCGGCCAGGACGGGTGAAAAAATACGGTGCGGTTATCGACATGATGGCGGTTATTTTTCCGTTTGAAACGCAGTATTACCAGGCCGAAAATATACCAGTGCGTTATGTCGGGCATCCGTCGGTAGATAAGGTGCATCCGCAGTATGCCAAATCTGAAGCGTTACAGCAATTTGGTCTGGATGCGACAAAACCGGTAGTGGGTTTATTGCCAGGTAGCCGTAACAATGAAATCAAGCGCCTGTTGCCGGTGATGATAGCTGCCGCCGAACAATTGCAAGTAACCTTACCCAATGTTCAATTTATCTTGCCGCAAGCCGACTCTATCAGCGATGCGCTATTGAGTAACTATTTACAGCATACAACAACCGTCATCAAATGCGTCAAAAACCAACCTTACGACGTGATCCAGTGCTGCGATGCAGTGATGACAACATCGGGCACGGCAACGCTGGAAGTGGCTTTGCTAGCCGTGCCTATGGTGATAGTCTACAAACTAGCTGCAATGACTTATTGGCTAGGGAGACTATTGGTTAATACACCGTTTATCGGCTTGCCGAATATTATCGCAGGTAAAAGTATCATCAAAGAATTAATCCAGCATGAGGCATCTGCTGATAATATGGCCAACGAGATTAAGCGCATCCTGACTGATATCGAATATCAACAAGAAATGCGCAATCATCTCACCCAAGTAAAGCAGGCGTTAGGGCAGGGCGGTGGCTCTAAAAATATGGCAGCACTGGCCTTGGAGATGTTGCCGTAAGCTATTTTACCGCAGCAATCGGCGTTACCACTTTGCCGGACTTGGTTTTGCTGATGTCACCGTAATGGTTGTCATAATCGTACATCGCCCGCCGGATCACTTCGTGCGCCTCTTCGCGCCCGTAAACGTGAGTGATTTCACACACACTTTGTTCTGAGGGTAGATGTTTGTAGGTCAAAAAATAATGTTTGAGGCGGTCGATATAGGACGGTGGGCAATTCGAGACATCGCGCCACTGCCGATAAAATTCATCACCTTTCATCACGGCAATAATTTTATCGTCGGCCTCGCCCCCATCCAATAAGCGAAAGCCACCAATAGGTACGGCTTGCAACAGAATGTCACCATGTGTGACTGTACGCTCGCTTAACACGCAAATATCCAGTGGATCACCATCACCGTGCGGCACTTTTTTACCTGATTTTAACGCGGCATACGCTGCCACACTTTCTGCACAATACGTACGGGGGATAAAACCATATAAGGTGGGGATCATATTGGAAAATTTTTGCGGGCGGTCTATTTTTAAATAGCCACTGTCCTTATCGATTTCGTATTTAACAGTATCTGAGGGCACAATTTCGATAAAAGCGGTGACGACTGACGGGCAGTCAGCGCCTGGGTCTATTCCGTGCCAGGGGTGTGCTCTATAGTGCATAGTCATGATGGGTTTTGGTTGCTAAATGGTAAATTAAAAAGATAGGGGGTTGCCTTGCATTTAGACATCCAAAGCAAGGCATAAAGAACAGATTGCGCGTTAAAGTGGTTGATTTATATCAAACAGAAATAGTTGCTTTAATAGGATCGTGCGATTGATAAGCCATGATGTCAAAATCTTCATAACAGTAATCAAATATTGATTGCGGTTTACGTTTAATAATTAACTGCGGCAACGGGTAAGGTTTGCGCGTTAATTGCAATTTAGCGTGTGCCAGATGATTTAAGTATAGATGCACATCGCCACCTGTCCATACCAAATCGCCCACGTCCAAATCACATTGTTGGGCAATCATGTGGGTGAGCAGCGCATAACTGGCGATATTAAACGGCACGCCTAAAAATGTGTCGCAACTGCGCTGGTACAATTGGCAGGACAATTTATTATCGGCCACATAAAACTGGAACAAGGCATGGCAAGCGGCCAGCGCCATTTTGCCCTGTGCGACATTTTGTTGCGGGCTAATGCGTTCGTCCGGCAAATCGGCGACATTCCACGCCGAAACAATCAGTCGTCGGCTATTGGGCGTGGCCTTGATTTGTTCAATTACTTGTTGGATTTGGTCGATATGCTGGCCATCTGGCGCAGGCCATGAGCGCCATTGATAGCCGTAAACCGGCCCCAGATTTCCTTCTGTATCCGCCCATTCGTTCCAAATGGTCACATTATTATCAGTTAAAAATTTAATGTTGGTGCCGCCGTTTAAAAACCACAATAATTCGTAGATTATCGATTTGAGGTGAATTTTTTTGGTGGTGACTAACGGGAAACCTTGCGCCAAATCAAAACGCATTTGGTGGCCAAACAGCGACAGAGTACCGCTACCGGTTCTATCGCCTTTTTGGTTGCCTTCTTGGAGAATTTTGTTGAGTAATTCTAAATAGGGTTGCATAGGCTTATTTCAGAGTGACACATTGTGTATCATTAAAACAGCTATGCTTTTAAAAGACTAGCGCTTACTGGGTAAACACGGTATTTCATAACTGTTCACAATGCAGTCGAAATGTGGCTATGGCCGTTATTAATCAGCGCAAATTGTTGATAATAGCCAAAGTGGGGGCAGATTGGTTCATGGTATAAAAATGCAGGCCTGGTGCGCCGCCATCTAATAATTGCTGGCATAGCTTGCTGACCAGTTCCGTACCAAACGCTTGTATGGCAATGCGGTCATCACCAAAGCTTTCCAGGCGTTTGCGCATCCAGCGCGGAATATCGGCACCACACATTTCCGAAAACCGGAACAGTTGCGTGTACTGGGTTATGGGCATAATGCCTGGCACAATCGGCACGGTGATGCCGTGTTTTTCGCAGTTGTCGACAAAGTAAAAATACGCTTCCGCATTATAAAAATACTGGGTGATAACCGCATTAGCACCGGCATCCACTTTACGTTTAAAGTTTTTGAAATCCTCGCTGGCACTGTGCGCTTGCGGGTGAACTTCTGGGTAGGCGGCAACGTGTATGGTGAAATGGTCGCTGGTTTCCTGGCGGATAAATTCCACCAGTTCGTTAGCATAACGGAACTCGCCCGGCGACATCATGCCGGACGGTACGTCGCCACGCAATGCAACTATTCGGCTAATATTATGATCCTGGTAATCTTTCAGAATGCTGCGGATATTTTCTTTGGTAGAGGCGACACAGGATAAATGCGGTGCAGCTGAAAGTCCTTGCGCCTGAATACTAACGACGGTATCGAAGGTTTTGTCGCGTGTGGAGCCGCCCGCGCCAAAGGTGACCGAGAAAAATTCGGGATTCTGCTTACTTAAAGTTGTGTGGACAACTTTTAAGTTGGCTGCGCCTTCTTCGGTTTTCGGCGGGTAAAATTCAAAACTGAACATCTGTTGCTTGTCTTGTGATGGCATATAGTTAGATTGGCCGGAATGACTGAATCAATCCGGCCTTACAGAGTCAGAATTAATAACGGTAATGATCAGCCTTATAAGGCCCTTCAACAGGAATGTTGAGGTACTTGGCCTGTGCATCCGTCAATACCGTCAAATTAACACCTATTTGCGCCAGATGCGACCGTGCTACTTTTTCATCCAGTTTCTTAGGCAAAATATAAACTTTATTTTCGTAACTGGCAGCATTTTGCCACAGCTCCAGCTGTGCCAACACCTGGTTACAGAACGAGTTGGACATTACAAAACTAGGGTGGCCTGTGCCACAGCCTAAGTTAACCAAACGGCCTTCGGCCAATAAAATCAATTTCCTGCCATTAGGCAAAATGACATGATCCACTTGCGGCTTGATGTTGTCCCAGGTGTATTGGCGTAACGAGGCAATGTCGATTTCCGAATCAAAATGGCCGATATTACAGATAATGGCCTGGTCACGCATCACCAGCATGTGTTCATGACGGATAACATGGAAGTTACCGGTGGCTGTCACAAAAATATTGGCGATCGGTGCTGCCTCTTCCATAGTGACAACACGATAACCTTCCATCGCCGCCTGCAAAGCACAAATCGGGTCGATTTCAGTGATCCATACCGTAGCGCCCAAGCCGCGCAACGATTGCGCACAGCCTTTGCCGACATCACCATAGCCACAAACCACAGCAATTTTACCGGCGATCATCACGTCAGTGGCACGTTTGATACCATCCACCAAAGATTCACGGCAGCCGTACAGGTTGTCAAATTTGGATTTGGTGACCGAGTCGTTGACGTTAAACGCAGGAACTTTAAGTGTGTCTTTCGCGACTCTTTCGTACAAACGCAATACACCGGTGGTGGTTTCTTCTGACAAACCTTTGACATCCGCCATCAGTTCGGGGAATTTGTCGTGCATCATATTGGTCAAGTCGCCGCCATCATCCAGAATCATATTTGGCCGCCAGCCGTTAGGGCCAATAATGGTTTGCTCGATACACCAATCGGCTTCGGCTTCGGTTTCACCTTTCCAGGCAAACACCGGCACGCCAGACGCTGCAATGGCTGCGGCGGCATGATCCTGGGTAGAAAATATATTACACGATGACCAGCGTACTTCTGCACCCAAAGCGGTCAAGGTTTCAATTAAAACCGCAGTCTGGATAGTCATATGCAAACAACCGGCGATACGCGCGCCTTTTAACGGTTGTGCTGCACCAAATTCTGCACGTAAAGCCATCAAACCCGGCATTTCAGTTTCAGCAATATTAGTTTCTTTGCGACCCCAGCCAGCTAAGGCGATGTCGGCAATTTTATAGTCGTTTTGGCTCATTGAGTTGCGTGTCCTGTGTATATGATTAAAGTTTGGCGGCTTGCTGCAAGGCATCAACCTTGTCGAGCTTTTCCCAGCTGAAAGTGTCTTCGGTACGACCAAAATGGCCGTAAGCCGCTGTGGGCAGATAAATAGGTTTTAATAGATCAAGTGTGGCGATCAAGCCTTTAGGACGCATATCAAAATGATCACGCACCAATTGCACCAAACGGTCTTCACTGAGTTTGCTGGTACCAAAGGTTTCCACGCTGATAGATGTCGGCTCGGCCACGCCAATCGCATAAGACACCTGAATTTCGCAGCGTTCAGCAAGACCAGCAGCAACGATATTTTTGGCAACATACCGCGCCATATAAGCTGCGGAACGGTCAACTTTGGAAGGATCTTTACCAGAAAACGCGCCGCCACCATGACGTGCCATACCGCCGTAGCTATCAACGATAATTTTACGGCCGGTTAAGCCGCAATCGCCCACTGGGCCGCCGATAATAAACTGGCCGGTTGGGTTGATGAAATACTTGGTGTCTTTATGCAACCATTCTTTGGGCAAAACATGCAAGATGATTTCGTCCATGACGGCTTCATGCAGCGCTTTATTACTAATATCTGGCGAATGTTGGGTAGACAAAACCACCGCATCAATAGCAACTGGTTTGTTATTTTCATAACGCATGGTAACCTGACTTTTCGCATCAGGACGCAGCCAAGGCAAGGTTTTATTCTTGCGTACTTCCGCCTGACGTTTAACCAGCAAATGCGAGTAAGTAATCGGTGCGGGCATGTACACATCGGTTTCGTTACTGGCGTAACCGAACATCAAACCTTGGTCACCGGCACCTTGTTCGTGGTCAGCATCTTCATCTACGCCCATGGCAATATCGGCGGATTGTTTGCCGATGGCATTTAAAACGGCGCAGCTGTTGCCATCAAAACCAATATCACCGTTATCGTAACCGATGTCGCACACGACTTTACGGACCAGGGCTTCCAGATCAACCCAGGCATTGGTGGTGACTTCACCAGCCAGAATCACCATGCCGGTTTTAACCAGCGTTTCACAGGCGACGCGGGATTTAGGATCTTGTGCTAATAAAGCATCGAGGACGGCATCAGATATTTGGTCAGCAACCTTGTCAGGATGGCCTTCGGATACAGATTCGGATGTAAAAATGAAGTTATTGCTCACGTTATAACCTTAAGTGGAAGTTAAAAGTCAGATACGCAAAAGGCTGCTTTATGCAGCCTTAAGGAGTTTTGGTGGGCCCTGTAGGACTTGAACCTACGACCTGCCGATTATGAGTCGGACGCTCTAACCAACTGAGCTAAGGGCCCTTTTTTGTTTATGATTAGCAATCATAACTTAAACGAGATGAGATTAGCTGTCTATAGAGATAGCTAATTTTAATCTTCAATATGACATTATTGACTCGTGATTAAGTTTAGTTGATGGGTAATGCGAGTCAAGTTTTTCTACTTATTCGCCGTCTAAAAAACAACGAAGCTGTTCTGATCTTGACGGATGTCTCAGTTTTCTTAACGCTTTGGCTTCTATCTGCCGTATACGTTCACGAGTCACGTCAAATTGTTTACCCACCTCTTCCAGGGTGTGGTCTGTATTCATGTTAATGCCAAAGCGCATACGCAGAACCTTAGCCTCACGAGCTGTTAAGCCAGCCAGTACATTTTGGGTTGATTCGCGTAAACCGGCAATGGTTGCCGATTCAACAGGTGACAATACTTTAGCATCTTCTATGAAATCTCCCAAATGAGAATCTTCATCATCGCCTATTGGCGTTTCCATAGAAATGGGTTCTTTCGCTATTTTCAATACCTTACGGACTTTGTCTTCTGGCATTTCCATACGATCAGCCAGCTCTTCTGGGGTCGCTTCGCGCCCCATTTCTTGTAAAATTTGCCGTGAAACCCTGTTTAATTTATTGATGGTTTCGATCATATGTACCGGAATACGTATAGTCCGCGCTTGATCGGCAATAGAACGGGTAATCGCCTGCCTGATCCACCAGGTGGCATAGGTAGAAAACTTATAACCCCGGCGGTATTCAAATTTATCCACCGCTTTCATTAAGCCAATATTGCCTTCCTGAATCAAATCAAGGAACTGCAAACCACGGTTAGTATATTTTTTTGCAATTGAAATGACCAACCTTAAATTGGCTTCAATCATTTCTTTTTTAGCACGTCTGGCCTTGGCTTCGCCGATAGACATACGGCGGTTAATATCTTTTAAGCCACTGATGGTTAAGCCAAATTGCTCTTCTATACCAATCAGTACTTTTTGAGCTTTTTTAATGTCTTTTTCGTGCTCTTTGATGACTGTAAAATACTTGCTGCCTGCTATCAAAAATTGCGCAATCCAATCCAGATTGGTTTCGTGCTCTGGAAAGGTCGAGACAAATTCTTTGCGCGGCATTTTGGCTTTATTAACGAAAATATCCATAATGATACCCTCTTGCTCACGCGTCGCCGCCACGCCGTCTGGAATAATACCCGATAATTTTTTCAAATATTGCGGTGTCCATTTAAATTCCATGAACAAGTCGGCCAACGTATCAAACGCCAACTCGGTTTTTTCGCTGGTATAATCGTGTTTTTTGACCGCTGCAGTCACTGTTTTTAGCTGAGCCCTAAGCACTTCCACTTTTTCTTGGATGTCATCGTAGTTAATACCTTTCAATTCATCTTCAGCGCTGGTTTCCGTTTCCGTTTCGGTTTCCGCATCGTCAATGACATCATCAATGCCTTGGGCAATTACCAATTCTTCAGGCTCTGATAAATCCACCAAGCCGGAAATTAAATCGGTCAGGCGAATACCACCTTCTTCTGTGGAAATATTATCGAACGAATGGATAAAGTCTTCAACAACTACGCAAGAACGCGCCAGTGCTTTAATTAGCTGCTGCTGACCTTCTTCTATGCGTTTGGCAATTTTTAGCTCATCAGAGCGGGTTAACAGCTCAACCGAACCCATTTCGCGCATGTACATACGCACCGGATCAGTGGTACGGCCAAATTCGCTATCAACCGAAGCAAGCGCTGCAACTTCTTCAGCGTCTTCGTCATCAGTGGTAACAGCGGCCTGATCAGTGATCAGCGAATCTTCATCGGGAGCAGATTCATACACCTGAATGCCCATATCATTGATCATACCAATGATATCTTCAATTTGTTCAGGATCAACAATATCAGGCGGCAAGTGATCGTTAACCTCGGCGTAAGTCAGGTAACCCTGTACTTTTCCTTTAGCAATCAGCTGTTTAAGTTGAGATTGTTGTTGCTCTTGGTTCATTAGATATTCACCGATAGTCTATTTCAGAAATGGGACTATGCTTAAATCCACAATTATACTATAGATCATAATTTTGGACAGCACTCTATTTTTGTGCTAATAATTTACGCAACGTCTCTTTTTCGTGCGCTAATAAGGCTGTACCTTTGTTTAGCAGCTTTTCCAGCGTATTTGATCGGGCATGACTCAGTAGCCTGGTCAATGTGTCATTGAAGGTGTCGACTATCTTGTCTTCAGACAGCATTAAATCCAGCATAATTAACTTTTTTACCGTATTTTCCTGCGTGTTATCTCGATAATACTCCATTAAAACCGTCGCGTTGCTAGGACGATAAATGGTAATAGTTTTTATGATGTCTTTGAGTAATTCCACACCGGAAAATTCCAGTTCATCCCAATCAATATCTTTTTCTTCAATTAAGTTGATGATTTGGGGATTCTGTAGCAATAATGCAATAGCAGTACGTGCCGAGGATAAACGCCCTGCATTTCTGGCTTTATTTTGTGGTGAATTATCCAAAGCCGCGTTGAAAGTCGATATTTTTTCTGGAATATCCAGTGTCGTTAGGCCAGATAAGTCTTTTAGATGGCTGAGCATCATGTCTTTAAAGGCGCTATCTGATAACTTTTCCAAATACGGTTTGGCTTTGGCGACTAATTGGGCGCGGCTTTCCATTTCGGTTAAATTTAATTTGGCTGACAGCTGCTCAAAAAAATACGCAGATAAGGCTTGTGCGTTATGAGTTCGCTCGGTAAATTTAATCAAGCCTTCGTCGCGTACCAGCGAATCAGGATCGTGCTGGCTAGGCAATAGCATAATGCGTAGTTGCCGGCCATCTTTCATGCTGGTAAAAGCAACTTCCATTGCTCGCCAAGCAGCTTCACGCCCCGCTTTGTCGCCATCAAAACAAAAAATCAATTCCGATGAAAAGCGAAATAACAAATCTAAATGCGCTTGTGATGCTGCCGTGCCTAGCGTTGCCACCGCGTAATTAATCCCCGCTTGTGCCAAAGCAATCACATCCATATAGCCTTCAACAATTAAAATCCGTTGTGGCTTAGGGTTGCTTTGCAATAACTCATACAAGCCGTAAACCTCTTTGCCCTTATGGAACAGCGTGGTTTCCGGTGAATTCAAGTATTTGGGCAAAGAATCATCCAATACACGGCCACCAAAGCCAATCACCCGCCCGCGCTTGTCTCTGATCGGAAACATAATGCGGTGGCGAAAACGGTCGTAAGCCGAACCATCATCACGCGCAACCAGTAGCCCAGCATCGACAAGCGTATTAACAGGGAAGCGTTCGGTGAGGGTATTCCAGGCATTCGGTGCATAGCCAAGCATAAATTGACCGGCGATGTCGCCAGTGATGCCACGATTTTTTAAATAATCGACCGCTATCTTGCCATCGGCACTGGCTCGCAGTTGTTGCACATACAATGCAGTCACTTGCTCCATCAGCAAATACAAATTGCTGATAGTATCTTTAGCTTGCGTAGGTTGCTGATTATTAGCTGATTCGCGCGGCACATCAACGCCTGCAAACGAGGCTAAATCTTCAATCGCCTCGACAAAATCCAGGTGATTAAACTCCATCACAAAGCTGATGGCATTGCCGCTGACACCGCAACCAAAGCAATGGTAAAACTGCTTGGCGCGGTTAACAGAGAAACTGGGGCTTTTTTCGGTATGGAACGGACAGCGTGCCGAGTGGTTGGTGCCAACTTTTTTAAGTGGCACGTAGCTATCAATCAGGTCGACAATATCAATCCGCGTTAATAAATCATCGATAAATTCGCGTGGAATCCTGCCGCCAGACATTAAACTACCCCGACATGTAACTTACCCAGCTAGGGCGGATTTGATCTTGACACCGACTACGGCCATATCAGCGCGTCCTTGCATAGTGGCTTTTAGCAGATTCATGACCTTGCCCATGTCTTTAATGGACTCAGCACCCGATTCAGCTATCGCCGCTTGAATCATGGCATCCACTTCAGTATCAGTCAGGGCTTGCGGTAAATAATCTTGAATGACGACTAACTCGGCTTCTTCAATAGCAGTTAGATCAAGTCGTCCCGCATCGTTAAACTGCCTGATGGATTCACGGCGTTGTTTGACCATTTTATCCAACACCTGGAGTGTGCGTGCGTTATCCAAGGTAATGCGCTCATCAACTTCAATCTGCTTAATCGCCGATAAAATCAGGCGAATAACGCCTAATTTGTGTTTTTCCCCGCCTTTCATGGCGGTTTTCATATCGTCCTTGATACGATCTGTTAACAAATCCATTGGTTTGCCTTAACTTACAGAGTAGGGCGGCCGCGACGCAAGTTTTTAAGTGCATAACGTTCACGCGCCAATTTTTTCAAATGACGTTTAACGGCAGCAGCGCCTTTGCGTTTACGCTCAGCGGTAGGTTTTTCATAAAACTCACGGCGACGTACTTCGGCTAAAACACCGGCTTTTTCACAGGCACGTTTAAAGCGACGAATCGCGATGTCGAAAGGCTCATTTTCTTTAAGTTTTACTGAAGGCATTTATTAATCCAAGTGTGATAATATCTAATAACAGGGGCGCACAGCGCCTCTAAATAAACTGAACCCTTAATTATACCTTTACTTTTCCAATTTTCAAAAAAATTCATGTACGTATTGGGCATAGAAACCTCGTGTGACGAAACTGCCGTCGCTATTTTTCACAGTAACAAGGGCTTGGTACATCACTTATTGTACAGCCAAATCGACATGCACAGCGAATACGGCGGTGTTGTACCTGAGCTGGCATCACGCGACCATATCCGCAAATTAATTCCGCTCGTTAAGCAATTGTTGCAGGAAAGTGGCTTAGTGAATGCCGATTTGGGCGGCATAGCCTATACCGCAGGCCCAGGATTAATGGGCGCGTTATTAGTGGGGGCTGCCACCGCCAGAAGCATGGCATGGGCATTGCAAATACCCGCTGTGGCGGTGCATCACATGGAAGGGCATTTGTTAGCACCGATGCTGGAAGACAAACCGCCACAATTTCCGTTTCTAGCGTTATTGATTTCCGGCGGTCACACATTGTTGGTGCATGTTAACGGTATTGGTCAGTATAAATTACTGGGCGAATCGCTGGATGATGCAGTCGGCGAGGCATTTGATAAGACCGCCAAAATGTTGGGTTTAGGTTATCCGGGCGGGCCAAAATTGTCTGCACTGGCTGAGTTAGGCACGGAAAAAATTCGCTTTCCCCGCCCGATGACCGATCGGCCTGGTTTGGATTTCAGCTTTAGTGGTTTAAAAACGTTTGCCATGAACACCATCAACGCATCGCCCAAAACCGAACAGGATAAAGCTGATATTGCCGCCAGTTTTCAGGCGGCCATTGCCGATACGCTCAGTATTAAATGCCGTCGTGCGCTGCGGCAAACCGGCCTTAATCGTTTAGTGGTGGCCGGTGGCGTGAGTGCCAATACCCAGATTCGGGCTGCATTAACGCTTATGGCCGCAGGGGAAAATGCCGATATTTTTTTCCCCAGAGCGCAATTTTGTACCGATAACGGCGCGATGATCGCTTATGCTGGTTGTCAACGTTTAATAGCAGGACAAATAATTGAAGGGCAAGCTATAACAGCGCGTCCACGGTGGCCAATGATGGAATTATCAGCTATCGATTAGGATTCTTCGCCTGTCAACAAGCGTTTGATATTGCTTTTATGACGGTATAATAACAACGCTGTCATCACAACAGAAGCCAGCACCAGCGGCACACTGCAGACAATAAACCAGGCATAAATCGGTGATAGCACTGATGTACACAGTGCGGATAACGATGAAATTTTGCGTAATTTGTACACCGCAAGCCAGGTAGCAACAAAAGCTAATCCTAGCCACCAACAAAAGCCTAATAACACACCGATAGAGGTAGCCACACCTTTACCACCTTTAAAGCCAAAAAACATCGGATAAAGATGGCCTATAAACGCGGCCAAACCAGTTAAAGCCAGTATTTCAGCAGAAACCCCGAACGCATTAGCGGCATAAACAGGTATTAATCCCTTGAGTAAATCGCCCAGCAAGGTAATGCCAGCGGCTTTTTTACCGCCGATACGCATTACGTTGGTAGCACCTGGGTTGCCTGAGCCTTCAGCACGCGGGTCTGGTAAGCCCATGAGTCGACAAATAATAATGGCACTGGAAACAGAGCCTATCACATAGGCTAACGGAATAAATAACCAATCAATCATATGACCCTTCTTTATTGATGACTTGTCAGCACAGGGCGTTTCCCTGATACTTAGCGTTTTTAAAACGCGCATATTAACCGAGATTGACTATGGACATCATATTTTTAGGTGGGCTTGAGATAGAAACCATCATTGGTATTTATGACTGGGAAAGAACAACCAAGCAAACCGTTGTTTTGGATATTGAAATGGCTTTCGACATAAATAAAGCAGCTGAAACCGATGATATTGCGTTTGCCTTGGATTATAAAACAGTTTCCAAGCGGATAATTTCTTTTGTTGAATCTAGCCAATTCTTTTTGGTCGAAAAACTGATTGTTGAAATCAGTAATATTTTGCTCACCGAGTTTATGATTTCTTGGGTAAAAATCACTTTAAATAAAAAAGGTGCGATTCGCGGTGCGAGCAATGTAGGCATTGTAATTGAGAGGGCAATACTGCTACCGATAAAATAACATTATTAAAATTAAGCACCTAGGTGCACGCATTTCTTG
>NZ_FUKI01000017.1 GCF_900163755.1 Crenothrix polyspora
CTGATTTACGTGTTTTTACGCGAATCGGGTAGATATAAATCCTAAGACCGACAGACTCCTAGTAATTATGATTTTATCAATGTTTATTCTTTAAATGGCACTCTGGTTCCTATAAAGGAGAATAGAGGTTTTTATACTTTTCATCCTATTAAATCGGGTAGCTATTATTCCAGATTTCCCGTTTCATACTTCCCATCTTATCTGGATGATTTTGGTGATAGTTTTCAAACAGCTAGTTTAATACAAGCGCCAACCTCACTTGTTCCAGTCACTATTAAAGGTAGTTATGAATACCATGGTGATAAAGATGTATTCTCACTAACTTTGGTAGGTGGCATCAGTTATAAGTTTGAAGTATCTTTAAAAGGCTCACCAGAAGGCATTCACGTTTTCAATACCGGAGAACGTTTCCTTATTGATATAAGGGCAGAGAATTATTCTAAATCTAATTTTTCATTTACGGCACCTAATTCGGCTAAATATTATTTGCAACTGGATAGCTATACAGTAGGCGATTCAAAAAAATCTGCGTATGAATTAAAAATGAATACAATGAATACAATCAATGGAACTAAATATAACGATGATATACAAGGCAGTGTGAATGAGGATGTTTTATACGGCAACACAGGTAATGATAAGTTAAATGGCTGGGAAAGTAATGATATTCTAGTTGCAGGAGCAGGAAACGATATTTTGAGCGGTGGCTCAGGAAACGATAGCCTAATTGGAGGCAATGGCAACGATATTCTAAATGGTAATTCAGGTGATGATACCTTAGAAGGTGGCCGTCATAGAGATACACTTGATGTCACATACGGCAATGATACAATAATTATCCGTGTGGGTGATAGCTTGAAAAATCGTTCCGATGTAGTAAAAGGCTTTGATTGGCAGGATTCTCTTCAGCTAATGAACCATAACATTGCTGACGATATTTATAGCGTTAATGGTGAAGATTTTGGAACAATTCGCAGCCATAATATTAGTAATGGATTAATCAGCTTTGATGATTTATATCAATATAACTCTCCTTTAGCCATAACAGAAAAAAACATTACAAATGTTATTAATTATCTAGAAGCCAATATTAGAGGTGATAGTGTTGCCTTTGTTATAGACAATAATAGTTATGTTTTTCAAGATAACTATGATAAACCTGATACATTAGTAAAATTACTGGGTTTTACCGCTAACGGCATTAGTGATACTGCGATGAAAGGATATATTCATTTGGTGTAGTACCTGATTCACATTTTTGTCTTGACTTATAAATAAAAAGGCTACTAACTTTAAACGGGACAATTGCAACTGTAGGGTGGGCAATGCTTTTCTGCCCACATAGGATTTTACCGCGCTTGGCTGGTGGGCAAAACAGCCTGCCCACCCTACGTATTGTCCTGTGTCCCGCTTTAAGTTGGTAGCCAATAAAAACGCGTACTTAAATCTAACACAATTACCCAAGCATCTGTATCTTCTCAGTAACATATTCATGCAATGCCGCTAATAGGCTGGGATCAACATCACCCGCCGTAGCCAACACCTCTAATCTGGCTAAATAATCGTTGAATGTCATACTGACACCAGGCAGTTCACCGGTTAATCTCGCCTTACAATAGTTCAACCATTGCTGAGCCTCAGTCGCATTCAGTGTTGCAGGAAAATTGCGGGCACGGTAGCGAAACAGCATTTCTGGTAAACGGCTGTCGGCAAACTTAAACGTTTTTGTTGCCAAGGTTTCCGGTGCTGCCGATCTTATTTTAGCCATTTCCAGCCTATCTGCTGGCGAGAAAAATCCACCCGCATAAATTGCCAAATCGGGATCGGAATCACGCACAGACTCACCATAACTGCTGGTAAACACTGCCGCTAACTTTTCTGCCAAACCACTGGCTTGCTGGATTTTAGTGATATGCTTTTGGCACAGTGCCAGATCAATCCCCAAGCGCTGCGCATCTTCTGGTCTGATGACTGAAATGGGAGCCAATACCGGACATTTATTGACATGCACAGTTTTAAGCGGAATACGCTCAACACCTTCGGGTAAATCAGCCGTAGCGGTAAAAATACGGCGCTGAATTTCTTCCGCCGATAATAACAGCATCGGTTCAGGATCAACCGAAAGATCATACACCATTACACCGTTGGTATTGGTCGGGTGACGACACACCGGCAACACAATCGCCAGACAATTTTTACGTGCCGGATATTTACCGGAAATATGTACCACCGGCTTAAAACTGCCAAATTGCAGCAAATTAATGGCTTCTGGTTTTAGGCGATGCTGCCAAAGAAATTGGTATAATTTAGGTTGTGCGGCTTTCACCAATTTGGCGATGGCAATAGTGGCATACACATCGGACAGCGCATCATGCGCCATCTCATGGGCAATATTGTTCGCCTTGGTCAATTCTTCCAAACGAAAACTGGGACGAGCCTCCACTTCGTTATACGGCCAGACAATGCCATCGGGGCGTAAGGCTTTGGCAGCCCGAACAACATCAATAATATCCCAACGGGAATTGCCGTTTTTATATTCGCGCTCATAGGGGTCGTAAAAATTACGGTACAAACAATTGCGAGTGAACTCATCATCAAAACGCAAGGTGTTATAGCCTAGTACACAGGTGTTGGGTGCTGAAAATAACTCATGCACACGCTGCGTAAATTCCGCTTCACACACGCCACGTTGTTCGGCTAACTGCGGGGTAATGCCGGTGATGACACACGCATCCGGCTGCGGCAGATAATCTGCTGGCGGCTTGCAATAAAAGATGGCCGACTCATTAATAATATTGAAATCGGCATCGGTACGGATGCCGGCAAATTGCGCCGGCCTGTCGCGCTGCGGGTCTATACCAAAAGTTTCGTAGTCGTGCCAGAAAAAACTGTGTATTTCAGCCATTACGTTTTATCTATGAGTGAAGGTTAAGAAACTACGCTTCTATCTGACCTTCGGCTTCCACTTTTTTTCTGGCCGCGCATTTTTTAAGACAGACACACGCAGCGCTATTGACACCGCCACAGGAGCCTTTAATAGCGCGTCGGCCAAACATAACCCCGACCGCCATTAAGGCAATAACCACTAACATAAAAACAAACGTGATAAGAAAATACATGATGACACCTGAATAAATCGTGAAAAAACAAGGTTGCTAGCGGGCAATAGTATACCTCATCGCCTGCGCCCACGGCCCATGTCGGTAATTTCTTTTAACCGGCCATTTTCAAAACGCAAATGTTGCCGCAACCGCGAGTGACCAAAATCGTAAGTCCATTCTTCTACCAACACTTCTATCACACGGAAATTTTGCTGACCATAATTAAACTGGTTGCTCGATTGAAAATTTTGATCGTTATTATATTGGCCAAACTCTGCATAATTATTATTACCGCGCCGCTCATAATGCGAATCGGTGTAATCAGGTGAGCCGCACACATCATAAATATCTGCTTTAGAATCGCCAGGCTCCACGACCCAGCTATCACAACGCATGGCCAACAACGGCTGTGAAAACATCACCCATAACAAAAAGCCAACGCTATTCAACACCTTCATATTCATTATCCGACCCTTAATCATTTAAGCCAAAGCCTGTTGTACAGGCTTCATGTCACAACTCCCCAGACTATAATACCGCTAGTAATATGAACAAGAGATGAATTTATAACTCAGGGGCAAACGTATTTTCTTTTTTAATTATCTAATAATCAATCAGTTATATGTGTATACTGCTTTTTTGAGTTCATTTTCTCTCTTGTAACCAATTGAGCTTAAATATTAAAAATTTATATGCAGTGGCTCTGGGTAAATACAGATGCTATTGCTACTGAACCGGAGCAAATACAGCAATATTTGATAACACCAATACCAAAATCAACAAAATAGGTTGAAATAAACCATTTCAATGTGGTTTATTTCAACCTATAACACTCAAACGTATTTTGTACCTGATGTTATTTTAATACTTATCATTGATTTTATTATGCGGTGGATTAACGGATGCCGCCAAAGATCAATTGAAAATGGCGGTAATGGTCGCTATCATGGCCACTGATATTTATGTTAAGAATGCCCTTGCGAAAAAAGGCACCGCGTTATCTTGGCCACAATCCAGAAAGTATTGTACATCATGAAAATTTGGTAAAAGCCAGGTGGAATGGTTACAAAAAAGCGCAAAAATAAATGCAGGTGATGTGTATCATCAATTCTGTAACCTATTTATGTTAAGGCTATAGATTTTTTTAAAACAAGAGGCTACATGGCAAAAATCACCCACTTATCGGAATTGGACTTAAACCAAACTTACAGTTATGCCGATTATTTAACCTGGCAGTTCAGCGAAACGGTTGAATTAATCAAAGGCAAAATCATGTTGATGTCACCTGCGCCTAATGTGCATCATCAACGTATTTCAGCTGATTTGAATGGCATGCTGTATAACTTTTTTAAGCACAAAAAATGTCAGTTTTTTGCCGCACCGTTTGATGTGCGCTTGTATAATCGCCAAAAATCCATTTTAACCAACCAAGATATCCATACTGTGTTACAGCCTGATTTGTGTGTCATTTGCAATCCTGATTTACTGGATAAACAAGGTTGTAATGGCGCACCCGACTGGATTATTGAAATTCTGTCCAAAGGGAATTCCAAACGGGAAATGCAAATTAAATACGCGCTGTATGAAGAAAGTGGTGTTGGCGAATATTGGATTGTTTATCCAGAACACCACGCTATTCATCAATTTGTATTGGATGAAAAGGGACACTATCAACTTAAACACATGTTTGCCGATGACGACATTGCCATACCGGCTTTATTTCCTGATTTGGCAATTGATTTGGCTGAAGTCTTTGAAAAATCAGGTGAAGAATAAGTAAACTTATTACACCATGCTTTTAAACCGACATTCCGCACCCCTAAATAAAAATTCAGCATTTAAATAACATATTGATATTTAATGAGTTTTAGTATTTTTTTGGATTTTAGACTTTCGAATTAAAACAAGAAAAATTCATCTCTCGTTTGTTTTTTGTTAAATATAAGCTGATATAAATGACTTTGAAAATACGCCAAAAATTCGACAAATTTATAACATACTGAAATTATTAAATTAAATTTAATCATAAAATTATGAATAGGGGTGCGGAATGTCGGGTTAAATTCGCACCTTCAACATTTTTACCGACAAAATAACAGTCCATAAAAAAGCCCTGCACAAAACATGCACAGGGCTTTCCTAGAATCATCAATCCAAACGACAAAGTTACACGTCGTACAGATAAAACACACTAACCACCAAAATCATCCAGCATAATGCTTTCAGGTTCCACGCCGTTGTCAATCAACATTTTGATCACAGCGGTATTCATCATCGGGGGGCCACACATGTAAAACTCACAGTCTTCCGGAGCTGGATGGTTTTTCAGATGATGTTCATACACGACGTTATGAATAAATCCTGTGTAACCGTCCCAATTATCTTCCGGTAAAGGATCAGATAATGCGACATGCCATTCAAAATTGGGATTTTCTTTAGCCAGCATATCGAAATCTTCTACATAGAACATTTCACGTTTGCTACGCGCACCGTACCAAAAGGTAATCTTACGTTTTGACTTTAACCGACGTAATTGGTCGAAAAGATGCGACCGCATGGGAGCCATACCCGCGCCGCCGCCAATAAACACCATTTCCGCATCGGTTTCTTTAGCAAAAAATTCACCGTAAGGTCCCGAAATAATACATTTATCACCCGGTTTCAAATCAAATATATACGATGACATAATACCAGGCGGTACGCTTTCATCTGCGCGTGGCGGTGGTGTTGCAATCCGCACGTTCAGCATAATTTCTTTTTCTTCGGGATAACTCGCCATCGAATAAGCACGCAACGCTGACTCTTTTACTGTAGACACATAGCGCCACAAATTGAATTTATCCCAGTCTTCGCGATACTCTTGTTCCACATCAAAATTACTGTATTTAGCCACATGCGGCGGACATTCAATCTGAATGAAACCACCAGCGCGATAATTAATGGCTTCGCCCTCCGGCAAATCCAACACCAACTCTTTAATGAAAGTGGCCACGTTATGGTTAGACTTAACGGTACATTCCCATTTTTTAATACCAAACACTTCGTCTTCAACTTCAATGTTCATGTTGTGCTTAACCGACACCTGGCAAGACAGACGCTCACCGTGTGCAGCTTCACGTTTGGTAATATGGCTTAACTCGGTTGGCAAAATTTCGCCGCCACCAGAGTGTATCTTTACTTTACACTGGCCACAGGTACCACCGCCACCACAGGCAGAAGACACGAACAAACCATTATCGGCCAACGCGCCTAATAATTTTGACCCTACAGGGACGTGAATTTTCTTTTCATTATTGATAAGAATTTCAACGTCACCTTCTGCCACTAATTTACTCTTTGCACCGATAATACCAAACACCAGTGCAATCACGAATCCCGTGAAAATAATAATCCCTAACAGAATTTCCAGCATGACAGCCCCTTAAAGTTGGATTCCAGAGAAAGCCATGAAGCCAAGCGACATCAGACCTGCGGTAATAAAAGTAATACCCAGGCCTTGCAAACCTGCGGGTATATCACTGTATTTAAGTTTTTCACGCACGCCCGCCATGACAGTAATCGCCAATGCCCAACCCAGGCCACTGCCAACACCGTAAGTGACACTTTCGCCAAAGTTATAATCGCGCTCAATCATGAACAAACTGCCACCTAAAATCGCGCAGTTTACAGTGATGAGTGGTAAAAAAATACCCAGAGCAAAATACAACGCGGGGAAAAACTTATCTAACACCATTTCTAAAATTTGCACCAACGCAGCAATCATACCGATGCAGCTTAGCAATGCCAAAAAGCTTAAATCCACGCCTTTAATGCCCATCCAAGACAGCGCATCTTCTTGCAACAAGGCATGATAAACAAAGTTATTGGCCGGTACAGTAATAGATTGCACCACCATGACCGCAACGCCTAAACCCATCGCGGTAGAAATCTTTTTGGACACCGCAATAAAAGTACACATGCCCAAAAAGAAGGACAGCGCCAAATTTTCAATAAAAACCGCTTTTACAAATAAACTAATATAAGCTTCCATCAGTGATGTCCCCCTTCACCGTGCGCTATATCCAAAATCTTGAAGTCGATTTTTTCCCGTTGTTCTGGCTTCCATTGACGCACAGACCAAATAATCAAACCAATGATGAAAAACGCGCTAGGTGGTAACAGCATTAAGCCGTTAGGATCGTACCAGCCGCCATCTTTGGTTAATTTAAAGACTTCAAAACCGAGCAATTTCCCAGAACCCAAGGTTTCTCTAAAAAACGCCACGATAATTAAGATTAAGCTATAACCCGCGCCATTGCCGATACCATCCATAAAACTTTCGATGGGTGGGTTTTTCATGGCATAGCCTTCAGCACGACCCATAACGATACAGTTGGTAATAATCAAGCCAACGAATACCGACAAGGACTTACTGACATCGTAAGCCACCGCTTTTAGCACCTGATCCACTACAATTACCAAGGAGGCAATAATAGTCATCTGGACAATAATACGGATACTGCTGGGAATGTGATTTCTAATCGCACTAATCGCCGCACTGGAAAACGCCGTCACCAAGGTTAACGCCAGCGCCATAATCAAGGACGTGGTCATTTGTGAAGTTACCGCCAGCGCCGAACAAATCCCCAATACCTGCAAGGTAATCGGGTTGTCGTTGACCAACGGTGCAATCAATACTTTTTTGGTTTCATCATTGATCAGTTTATGTTTTAGCTCATCATTCAATATGGCACTCATGATTTGGCCTCCTTAAGCTTAACGGTTCTTACCTTGTTCAAATACTTGGCAAAACCTTCTTCGCTCATCCAGTATCTGACCAAATTAGTAACCCCTGTGCTGGTTAATGTTGCGCCTGCCAAGCCGTCAACTTCATAGATGGCTTCTGGCTTGTTGTTATCAACCACACCTTTAATCAAATGCAGGGCAGCTTCGCCAAAATCAGCGCCTTCTACCGAGCCCTTGTCGAAAGAATGTTGTTCAGTTTCCGCATAGACTTTTTTGCCTTTCCATAACGCACGCCATTTTGGATTGACGACTTCACCACCTAATCCCGGTGTTTCGGCCTGGTCATAAAAGTTGATGCTTTGCACGGTTTGGCCATCAGCATCCAGCGACAAAAAGCCGTACAGCGTAGACCACAAACCATAACCACTCACTGGTAAGATGATGGACTTGATTTTTTCGCCGTCTTTTACCAGAAAGACTTTGGCCACTTTAGCTTTTACACGAATGTGGGCAAGATCTTTGGCTTTAGGAATAGCAATGCTTTGTGCAGGATCTTTAGCCGCTTTACGTTGATCGTAAGCATCGGCATCCATATTATCGACATAGCTGCCGGTTTCTAAATCGACCAATTTCGGTTCAATACGTTCAGAAAAGGCTTTATCAATATCGGCACCTGCTTCCAGCAAACCTGCCACATCCAGGATATTCTTCTTCATATCCAATGACTTGTTGTAGACCTGCATCGGCTTTAACGCCACAGCACCAAACGAAACCAACACCGCACACACCAAACACAGCGCAACGGCAACGGCAAAAGTCTTCTCTAAACTGTCATTACCTAAAGCAAGAATTCTATCTTTATAAGCTTTAAACTTTTGATAATGCTCACACTTATCAAGTCTGGCACATAATTTCTGGTATCGTTCACACTTTAGCATGACGTTTCATCCTCCGTCTAATATTCGCCTGAATAACGAAATAATCTATGGTTGGGGCAAACATATTGGAAAACAAAATAGCCAGCATAATACCTTCTGGAAACGCAGGATTAACCACGCGAATCAACACGGTCATTATGCCCACTAAAGCACCGTAAACCCAACGGCCGGTATCGGTCATCGCAGCGCTGACAGGGTCAGTCGCCATGTATACCATACCAAACGCGAAGCCGCCCATGGTTAAATGCCAGTACCAGGGAATAGAGAACATCGGGTCGGTATCGCTACCAATCACGTTAAACAACAACGACATCGCCACCATACCGGCAAATACGCCACCGATAATGCGATAAGATGCAACACGGGTATACAACAAAAACGCCGCGCCGATTAAAATCGCCAAGGTAGAGGTTTCGCCCAAACAGCCAGGTTCAAAGCCCAAAAACGATTGCACCCAACTGTAACCTGCGGCATGTACCGCATCCAAACCACCGTTAGCCGCCAGTGCCAAAGGTGTTGCTGCCGTAAAGCCATCCACGGCAACCCACACAGAATCACCGGAAATAGATGCAGGATAGGCAAAATACAAAAAGGCACGACCGGTTAACGCAGGATTCAAAAAGTTTTTACCGGTACCGCCAAACACTTCTTTACCAATAACAATACCGAAAGAAATACCTAGGGCAACCTGCCATAACGGCATGTCGGGCGGCATAATCAAAGTGTACAACATGGACGATACCAGGAAGCCTTCGTTGACTTCGTGGCCACGTACCGTAGCAAATAATACTTCCCACACACCACCCACCGCTAAGGTAATGATGTAAATAGGTAAAAAGTACAATGCGCCATGCACCATGTTCGATAACGGATTGGATGCACTATAGCCAAATACCGACATAATAATGCTACGCCAGTTGTCTATCTGCACCAAACCCATTACTTCCATCGCATGGTTGGCTTGATAACCGGTGTTGTACATCGCCATTAATACGCAAAACAGCGTACCAATCACCACAAACGTCATGGTGCGTTTTAAATCGTTGCCATCACGGACGTGCGTTGTACCGCGCGTTACATCGGCAGGTGTGTATATAAAAGTATCCACCATCTCATAGAGACCGTAATACTTCTCAAGCTTACCGCCTTTTGTAAAATGCGGCTCTATGCTATCTAAAATATCTCTAGCCGACATTTATCCTTCCTTCTCGATTTTAGTTAAATTGGCCCGTAATACCGGCGCAAAATCATGTTTACCGGGATCAACAAACGTAAAGAGAGACATATCTTCTTCATCCAATTCCAGGCAACCCAACAATTGCGCCTGATCAGAATCGCCTATCACCAAAGACTTTAATAACGGTGTCGACAAAATATCCAGTGGCATCACAGTTTCGTAAATTCCTACCGGTACAATCGCGCGGTTACTGCCGTTTTTATCAGTCGTCAGCGGGAACTTGCGGTCTATGCCTTTTTTGCGATCGACACTGGACACATACACATCCAATGCGGAATACTTGTCTTTGCCAGGTACAATCCAGCCAAACAATTCACGCGCACGGCCTTCTTGCAACGCCGACACCTGATTGCTATAGCAACCCAAGAAATCTGCCCAACCTTGTGCCTGATGACCATACAGAACGGAACCTGAAATCACCCGATTTTCGACCGCTTCCAACTCATTAGCGACCAAATCAGTCAAGTTAGCACCCACGCGGGTACGCACTAAACGTGGATTTTTGACCGTAGGCCCCGCTAAAGACACGATTCTTTCAACGTTCAGCTTACCCGTTGTAAACAACGCACCGATAGCGATAACCGCTTGGTAATCAATCGTCCACACGACAGTATCGATACTAACTGGATCAATAAAATGAATGTGTGTGCTAGGCAATCCTGCCGGATGTGGCCCTGAAAACTCAGCCACCACAACAGACGCATTGCCTACTGCAATATCAGCACCCGGCGCTTTGCAGACGTAAGTCTTACCTTCGGTTAACTTGGCAATAATCGCTAAACCGTTGGTAAAATCATGGGCACGCGCTTTAATGACCACAACCGGATCAGCGGCCAAAGGACGGGTATCGATAGCCGTTACAAAAATGCTTTTGGGTTTGCTATCAACCGCTGGAATTTTGCCATACGGACGCGTACGCAAAGCAGTCCACAAACCCGAAGCCAACAGGTTGGCTTTAACTTGCTCAGTGGTTAACGCCGCCAGTTCAGAATCTTTTACAGTTAAGTAAGACTCTTGTTCATCGCCCTGCAATTCAATAACCACAGATTGCAAGACACGTTTATCGCCGCGATTGATTGATTTAACAATACCGGCACCAGGTGAAGTAAATAGACAACCAGGATTTTTCTTGTCCGAAAAGAGTGCTTGACCAAGTTTTACCTTGTCACCTTCACTGACCATCATAGTAGGCTTCATACCTACATAATCCATCCCCAAGATGGCAACAGACTTAACTGGATTGCCATCCCCAATAACTTGTTTGGGACTTCCCGTGATGGGTAAATCCAAACCTTTTTTAATAAAAAATTGCATTGTAATAAGCCTGCTCTCCAAACTTTGTGCGGCAAAATCAATGCCTTTTATTTAATACAAAACAAAAGGCGTATTAAGACCAAAAACGTCGGTATTACACCATAAAAACGCTGTTTTCTCAACAAGAGCGCAAGCATCTACCAGCGACTTGTTCTATATTTTAAATTAAGCCAGAAAACCGATCACACTAATAAAAATAATAATGATGCAAATTAATGACATAAATTACTATCCGCGTAAACATTCCCCCTATCCCTGGATAAAATTGGTGACGTAATTGTCCAAGCAGCTATCAAGACAAACAAGGGTAGCTTTTTATGTTACTTCTCGTCAGTCGCAAGTTCTATCCGACTTGAAAATTAATTGTCAATTATAGATATTACCCCTCAGGGCAAACGCATTAAAATTAAATTGCGAACAATACTTTAGCTCTGTAGTTGTCGTTCCAG
>NZ_FUKI01000134.1 GCF_900163755.1 Crenothrix polyspora
ATTGGCGTAATTTGCCAATCGCAGCAGCTGCATGAGATTCCCCGCACTTTTAATCACACCCCCACCACGACAGCACCGGAAAACGAACGGGGCGAAGCCCGAAGCCGCCACCGCAAAGCACCAGCGGCCAAAGCAGAACCCACAAGAGAACGCCACCACGGGGCGCACAGGGAAACGCCACCTAAACCACGGCCAGGCGCAACCATAGAACGGGAAGGAACAAAAGAAAAAGCACCCATGAAACACCCCCAAAAACAGCGGCCAGACCACCCAACCGATGGCTATATTTTACCAAAGTACATATAAAAAGTACACATATTAGTACATAAATAAAGTAAATATTTTTGGCGCGAAAATTGCGGCCATCTTGAGCTGGAGCCTGGGGGTTTGGGGGAGCACCCCCAAGTTTGAATAGCTGTGGGCTAGGCAATGAAGCCGTGAAGAAAAACTGCCACCTCTCGCTGTCGCCTGTGTATCGGTCAGCCTAAAAAACTGCCCTGGCAAGGTGGAGATGGCTTAGTGGCTGTTGGCGCGTTTTGCAAACCAAAATCTAAAAAAGTAACGCGCTTACAGACACTTGGCCATACGACCTTGTTAGGGCGGTTTTTTAGGCTATGGTGCGGTGCAGGCGATAGCGAGAGGTGGTGGTTTTTTAGGCTTTGTTGCCTAGCCCACGCCTCTGTTTGAACTGTAGCGTAGCGGAAGTGAGTTCAGAACAGTGGAGCGGATGTTGCAAATGTGCTTGTGGCTGCTTTTTGCCACATGCACCTTTTGCAACTTACCGCGACTTCCTTATTTTTTAGTAAGAGCTTAATCCGGCTGACCGCTTGGCTTTTCGCTCAATTTCTTTTACATCGTCAACTTGGTCTGGCGGCACACATACCGTGACACATTCCCAATCGTCCGGCATGCCTTGCGCCGCTTTGTGTGCCGCCTCAACCCGTCCAACAGCATCTTGAAGCTGCTGTTTCGACATTTCCGTTTGTCGTGCCGCGTCTACAACGCGCATTCCATCAACTAAAACCATCCGTACAGCGTCCTTTGTGCGCTGTGCCATGCGCGTTGAATCAGTTAGTTTAAGGAATTCGGAAATTTTCATGACAATCTCAATAATCTGATTAAAGTAAATATTAAAAGTAAATAATTATATTGAATTTTTTAGGAGGTCACAAGGATTTTTATGTGCTTGGTAATTGATGGACGATAGCCTTAAGTCGGTTCACTGTTCCGGCGTTGCCGAAACCTTAGCGTACATTTCCGTACCATTGGATTTCAAAGCCCAAACCCTATGAAACATTTCTGTCGTTTGTTTAAAGTCACCCAAGTTTAGTTAAAATTGCAAGACTAGATGATTGTCAATTGACAATCACTTATAACCCTTCTACTATCATGGAAAATTCATGAGATAAACCATGCCCCATCCCAATAAAGTTGTGCGCGATGCTTTACAGTATGCCTCGGATAATGATTGGCGGATTGTGCAAGGCGGCTCTCATGCCTGGGGACAAATGTATTGCCCCTACAACGACAAAACATGTCGATGCGGTGAATTTTGCAGGGCAAGCATCTGGAGCACGCCTAAAAATCCAGAGAATCATGCCAAACAAATTCGGCGTATTGTCGATAACTGCGTGCTGCAAAAAACACAAAACCTGAGTGCTGAGGAATAACGATGGTTGATTATGATTTTACGCTGAAGTTTGACATTTCTAGCCTTGAATGCGAACCAGACACTTTTTTGGATCAGCTTTATGAAGCGGGGTGCGATGATGCCATCATTGGCATTGGCCGACCTGGACGGCTCTCTATTAATTTCACCCGAGAAGCAAAAAACGCATCAGAAGCGGTTTTAAGTGCATTAAACGATGTAAAAAGAGCACTACCGCAAGCAAAGTTGATCGAAGCCACCCCCGATTTTGTGGGTTTGACCGATATTGCCGATATTCTGGGATGCAGCCGCCAAAATATCCGAAATCTTCACATCAAATATCAATCGTCTTTCCCAACGCCGGTTCATGAGGGCAGTACCACACTGTGGCATCTTGCCAAGGTGTTGCCTTGGTTCAAGGGCAAAGGCAACTATGCGGTGGAGGATAGCTTGCTTGAAATTTCGCTGACCAACATGAAAATTAATTTGGATCGGCAAATGGGTGATATTTATACAGTACATTTTTAGTGTTTTTTTAGTACTAAAAACATACTTATTTAATGTTAAAAATATATCAAAAACACACTAATTAACCTTGTTCTTTTTGAAGCTCTTCTGAGAATTTCAACAGAGCATAACGGATAAAATTCAGCTTGGTTCTACCGCTTAATTGGCTTCCCAATTCAAGTTGTTCGTATTCGTATTGGTTGAATGGAACCTGTATGGCTTTGTAATCCCTTTTGGCATTCCGGTTTAATTCGGGTTCTTTAACGGTTTCCGGTTGCCCCCCATTTTCAGCCCCCGCCGCAAATGCCTCAATTTGTTCGGCGGTTAAGGTTCTGGCTTTAGGCTCTCTTCTTTTGACCATTACAGTATTTCCTCGACTAATTTCTTAATTTCCATTTTTGCTTTTGCGTTGTCCATTTCCACGACGCTTAAACCATCACTCATCGCATCACGGTAAACTTTACGATCCCGTATCATGGTAGAAAGTGGCTTAATTTCAGGATAATCATTTAAACAATCCCGCGCCTCGGCTTCTTCATGCACGATGGGATTGGTGGGAGCCATCGTAATCAAACCGAAAATCTTTAACTCAGGATTGAGGTCTTTGGCCTGAATGATGATTTCCTGCATATTAGGTAGGGTGTCCAAGTCCGGTTGTGACGGCCTGAATGGCACAATCAAGATATGGGCGGCTGTCATGCCGGTTCTGAGTTCTCGGCTGTCCCTACCGGCTGCATCGACAATGACATACTCGTAACGCTTATCAAGATCGAGCAAGGTGTCGCGGATGTTGTCGTATTTTTGGACGCAATTCACTTTTGCCAACGCCTTGTTTTCGGCCCTGTCCATTGCCCAATTGGCAGCGGTAGATTGCCGGTCTGCATCAACCAGAACCACGTCATGGCCTTTACCGGCCAATTCGGCGCTGATATTTACGGCTGTCGTTGATTTTCCACAGCCGCCTTTTTGACTTCCAATGAGAATAATCATAGTGTATTTTCAGTGTTAATTTAATACCAATAATACATTAAAAATGTACTAAATAAATACTAATTTAGTATCAATTTTATGGTTTATTTTTTGTGGCGGGTTTTGGCTTTTTCACTGGCTTGTCGGACTTAATGAACCGGCTCAATCCGTTGGCTTCCATCCACGCGTAAAGCGTCACGGGCGAACAATCGACAATCCGCGCGATACTGGTTTTGTGTACGTCTTTTTTCAGCAGCTCAATAATTTCATCCTTGCGTTTATCCAGCTTTTTTTCAGCGCTCACCGCGCCCTTTGGCCTACCCAATGGCAAACCCGCCGCCTTTCTCTTCGCCAAGGCTTCCGTCGTTCGGGCACTGATAAACTCGCGCTCGATTTCTGCCGCCAAACCCAACACCACCGCCGTTATTTTTGAATTCAGCGAGCCGTCCATCACCATGTTGGATTTTGCCACATGTACGGCAATTTCTTTTTTGGCCGCTTCCTGGAGTATTTCCAACACCTGCAATGTGGAACGGGCAAGCCGTGAAATCTCGGAGACTAACAGCACATCACCTTTTTTTGCTTGCTCGAACAATTTCCCCAGGTCACGGTCTTTCCACGATTTTTTGCCGCTGGCGGTGTCGTCGATAAATGTCAACGGCTCAAGCTTGTTTTTCTGGGCGTATTCGATGACACCGTGGCGCTGGTTGTCGAGGTCTTGCTTGTCGGTGCTGACACGGATATAGGCGTAAGTGCTCACTGGAAAATCCCGTTTTTTGGTCTACTCTTGTACTCGATTTATGTTCAATTTAAACGCTCGTTTAAATTGAATAATAGTCTTTTTTTGATGTTTTGATTGTATTCCCCATAGCTTTGAACAAATCGACGGCAAAAACGTGACGTTTTCTTGGCATTTTTTGAGGTAAAAACATGCAGTTTCTGGCAATAAAAAAGCACCAAAGGCCGCGTAAAGATGGCCGTCCACACGCCCAGGCTTTCGTGATAAAAAAGAACCGGAAGTTTGGCGACGTGCTGGAGCAAAAAGGCATCAGCACCAAAAAGCCGGTGTTGATTACCGGCGCTCATGCGTCCGGCAAAAGTTACTGGCTAGACCGGTTGCACAAAGATGCGGCGCGGGTGTGGGCGCAAATCGAGGCAGAACCTTTGTACCTTGCAGCAACTCGGCCTTTGTCGGCGTGGACAGATGTTAAACACTTGGAAATTTGGTGGGCGGCGCGTGACAACCCCGATGATGACCGGCACTGGACAAAGCTCAAAGCCTGGGAGCGTGTCGATAAGCTGCCGTTGTACCTGAAAGAAACCGGCGCGGTGCTGTTCATCGACGATGCCCATAATTTGGGTGGCCGAAAATTAAAAGTGGTTCAGGATTGCGTCCGAGCCGCCAAAGTATGGGTTATGGCTGCGGCGGATGAAGGGCGAATCGCACCAGGGCTTCGCAAAGATGTGCTGGCTTTGGAGCCTCAGACTTTCCGTTTGGATTCTGAGGTGGCCTATGATGCCACCTCGATCATCATGTGGCTACTTATGCTGGCCTGTTTGATGGGCGGTGCTTACGAAGTGGCGGCGGTTTTGGGTGGATTGAAAATGTTAGCGGGTGGTAGTCGTGCGACGAAACAAAGTTAAGCCGTGTCCTGACGATTATTGGCTGTGGTTGGTGTTGGCAAATGTGTCATTGTGCCTGATGTTCCTGTTATTTTTTATCGGCTTGGCCTGGCTGTCCATCGGCACCGCCCACGCTTGGGTCTGGCAATCGCCGATCAGTTTTGAGGATGAAAAGAAGCCACCTGTTTCCAACGACAAACCGCCGGTTGTCATCCATGAACCCGCGCCTGAACCTGAACAAGCACCGCCACCGCCGGAGATAAAACCCTATGAAATCCCAACCATGCGCGGCAATAGGCGAGATTTTCATTACACACCAGCTATCAAGCTGGCCCCGGTGATTGACGCGGATGCGGTGTTCCAGACCATTGTGAATTGTTTTCCTGAGCGGCCAAAATGGGGGCTGGACGTTAAGGCCGTGGCTGGCGCGAGAATGACCGATGGCGGGGTCAGTACCTTTGACACGGCGGGGCTATCCAAATTTTACGGCGGCATTGTTGCCGAAATGCCGTTGTATTCTGCCGAGGAAATGCACAAGCAACGCACTCAGGAATATCAACGCCGTGGCGAAGTCGCGGCGAATGTGGCGCAGTTACTCAAAGCCTTGGCCGATAGGCAACGTGCGTTACGGATGGTGGGCATTAACGAAAGCGTTGAAGCCAGGAGCCAGTTACGGGTCAAGGAAGGGCTGGCACCGGCTGAAGAACAGATCACCAACTTGAAAGCCGTCGCGGAAAAAGTCGGCGATTTGGACGCGGCGAATGCCGCCATTGTCGCGGCACGGCTAACATTGGTGGGTCAGTGTCGTGATGAGGTGGCGGAAAATGTTAACGATTACCTGAAGGAGATCACCCAATGAGTCCTATAGCTGAGGCCATTCTTGCCGATTTTGCCGCGTCTTACTGGCTTAAAAACGCCTTGCGCTCTGCCCTAGAGCGCGATCCGGTGGATGCTTTGGCCGATGCCGAAATGTTGGCGGCGGCACTGTATGAACGCCGCAATGAGATTTTTGGGCAACTGGCCAGCGATGAAAAACCATGAAATGGGTTAACCACATCGCCATTGCGGGGAGTATTGCCGCTGTATGGCGGCCAGAATTAGTGCCTGTGGCGATTTTAGGTGCTACCGCACCCGATTGGCTGGAGTGGGCGTTAAAGTCGCTTAGACGGCGTGTACGTCACCGTACCGTGACACATTATGTCATCAACTGGCTGCTTGGGCTGTTGTTTGGGTTATTCATCTGGGATTTTCACCATGCGGTCACGGCATTTTTCGCCGGTGGGCTGTTGCATGTCCTGTGTGATGCGCTGACGGTGCAGGGCGTACCGCTGGGTTGGTGGAGTGACCGGCGTTTTAACCTGTTCGGTGGCCGGTTACGCACGGGGCAAATGGGTGAATATTGGGTTTCCGGCGCGGTGGTGGTTATTTGCTTCGGGCTGGCGGCAATGACGCGGCATTGGGGCGGCGATTACAGTCCCTTCTTTTGGGATTGGGCGGATTATTACCAGTCCGGCTTGATTGATGGTAAGGAATGGAAGGACAACCGGTTTCGGTGGTTGTGATTTTCAGGCTGAATTTTTAAGTATTGTTCAAAATTAGATTTTATTTTTTGAATTTCTGTGAAGTGATTCACGTTTTCAACAATTGCTTTTGCGCCTTGAAAATTGTGTGGTTAGTATCTGAAATTTCAAAACAAAAAAACTAACGGCTAACTACCTAAAAATTTCATTTTCTCGCGCGCGGTTGTAGTTGTTTTAATTGTTTTAATTGTTTTAATTGTTTTCGGCGTGTTTTTTCTATTATGAATCATTATGTTACAACGCCAAACCACCGGAATTTGCTGTGAAACCACCGGAATTTGCTGTGAAACCACCGGAATTTGCTGTGAAACCACCGGAATTTGCTGTGAAACCACCGGAATTTGCTGTGAAACCACCGGAATTTGCTGTGAAACCACCGGAATTTGCTGTAATATGCGTTTTGACGGCTATTTTTTGCACTAAAATTGGTTTTCAGCAGGTAGAAAAATGTTTTTTTGTGAAAAAAAAATGATTTTAAAAAAATAATTTTGTTTTTTAAAACAATTAGTTGAGCCGTTAAACCACCGGAATTTGCTGTGAAACCTGCGGAATTTGCTGTGAAATCTGCGGAATTTGCTGTTACGCCCCTATAAAAAACAATAACTTATGCTACTTAATGCACATTAAGTTTAAAACATGGAATTTTTATGGCTAAAAAAAAGAAAAAAATGTTGCCATCCTCCTCAATCGTCACCCAAGCAAATGAGTTGGTATCAGCCCGATATACTTTGCCATTGGCAGAACAGCGTTTGGTGTTGACTATGATTGCCAGAATTCAGCCAGATGATGAAGATTTTAAGGAATATCGCATAAGTGTTGGTGAACTGGCTGATTTTCTAGGCGTGGATAAAAACTCGGCCTATCGTGAATGCAGGAAAATTACTAAATCTTTGTTGACCCGCGTGTTGGAAATTCATGAGCCAGGGCGTTTATTGCAAGCGAATTGGGTATCATCAGCCGATTACATTGATGGCGAAGGTTGTGTCATGCTTTGCTTTGATCCCAAACTTAAACCGTATCTGTTGCAACTCAAGGGAAACTTCACTTCTTGCAAACTGGAAATGATGTTGAGCTTCAAGAGTCAGTACACTATGCGTATGTACAGTTTGCTGAAGCAATATGAACGTTTGAAAAAACGTGAAATAGAAATGGCTGAATTGCGTGAGATGTTGGGTTTAAGAAAAGACCAACATGTGGAATATAACCATTTTAAGTCTCACATTCTCATTCCTGCCCAAAAAGAGCTTGCTGAAAAAGCCGACTTAACCTTTACGTTTGAAGAAATCAAATATGGCCGCCGCGTGGGGGCTATTCGTTTCCAGATTTTTGTCAAAAAACAAGTTGAATCGTTGGTTGATGATACATTGATCCCTCTGATACCCGATTTTCTGCCGCCAGATATTCAAGCAACCATCCTTTCAGCACCTCATTTATCCATACAGGAAGCCCCTATTGTTACGCTATTGGATAAATTAATGGCCATTGTGCCAGAACAGCACCGTGCCAAAAAAACCGTGCAGGCGGCTTTAACGGCGTTTGAAAAGAAACACGGCTTTGAGTATGTCAAACGCAATATTCTGTATTGCAACGCCAAAGCCGCTAAATCGTATGCGGGGTTTTTGGTCAATACGCTCAAGGAAGACTGGGGGCATGATTGGCAATTGGAGCAAAACGTACCGGTTAAGGCAAAGCCGCTTGAATTGTGGCAGCGTAATGGTTTTGCCAGTGAAAAAGAATACAATGATGCTATGTTCCGCAAGCAAATGGAGAAATATGGCAAGCTTGAAGAGTGTGCGGCTTCATTTATGTAAAATATATTTATAACTAATAAACAAATAAATTTATTAAATAATGCTCTATACACTCAGCAAGATTACTGTGACTTTTCTAAAATGCAGTTAAGGCGATGTTCCTTTTCCTTAAGCTTCAATCGGTTACTTGCCCTGACTAATTTTTGTCATGTACAGAAGAATATGAATTCAGATATTACTGTTTAGTTTTGATCTATGCCGGTGGAATTTTTCTTGCTATCCCATCATTTTCGGCTCGATTAGCCGCGCCGCTATCCCACCCACCACCGAAGGCTCGGTAAAGCGACACGATCGAGACACGCGTTGCGGTTTCGGCCTTGACTCGCTCGTCACCGACAGTCAATGTATTACGCCGAGCATCAAGCAGGGATAAGTAATCTTTAACGCCCCGTTGGTATAGGGCATCAGTAGCCTGGTAGGCTTTTTGAGCGGACTTTTCGGCATTCGAAAGTCGCATTTTGCGCTCCGTTGACGAGGTATGCGCGACAAAGGCATTTTCAACATCTTCAAGCGCCAGCAAAAAGGTTTTTTCGTAGTTCAATGCCGCTTGATCGAGCCTTGCATCCACTGCTGCAATGTGCGCCCGGATACGGCCAGCGTTAAATAGTGGCATGGTTAAACCAGACCCCAGCGTATAAACGCTTTCTGCAAGACTCGAGAAACCGCCCACCGCCAGTGCGCCAAAACCACCGCTTGCCGACAACACTAATTTAGGGAACAAGTCCGCTCGTGCAGCACCCAGATTGGCAGCGGCGGCGGTGACCTCGGTTTTGGCAAGACGCAGGTCGGGGCGCTGTGACATTAAGTCCGTCGGCAAGAGCTTTGGGATTTCAGGCATCGTAACGGGTAACGGTATGGCTTGAGATAAACGGGTTTCTAGTTTATCCGGGGTCTCGCCCAGTAACACAGAGATTCGATGCGTTAATGTGTTAGCTGAACTAGTGAGTATTGGCAACGCTGAATCGGTCGTTTCAACCAGAGTTTTCTGACTGGCAACATCGGCTTCAGTAGCAAGACCGTTCTTTGCAAAAAGCTGTAACGCCCTTAGCTTTTCTCTTTGGACGGCTATCTGTTCTTGTTGAAGGCTAATCCGCTTCTGTAAACCTCGCAGCTCCAGATAATTCGTGGCGACTTGCGCCAATAAACCTACTTGAACGCTACGTAAAGCCTCTTCGGTTCCTGCCGATTGTGCGATAGCGGCCTCTGCTTCGAGATGCCTACCGCCGAACAAATCGATTTCCCAGCGCGCAGCCAGCCCGCCACTGATGGCATCGGCAGTCGGTGTCTTCAGCTCAATTCCCTGGTTTCCGGGTACGCCAATTATCCGGTCGATCTTCTTTTCCCGGCCACCCGATGCGAATAAGTCGATACTGGGATAGAGCGCCGACTCGGCGATAGTTACCGAGGTACTCGCCTCTCGAACCCGCGCTTTAGCGATTCTAAGATCATGGTTAGCGTTCACCGCTTTTGCGATCAAATCATTGAGCAAGGGATCTTGGAAACCTTTCCACCATGACTTTAAATCGGTGCGAGTTGCTTCGATTGAATCGGTGGACTTATTATGCCAACTATTCATATCAGCCAATTTTACGTGATCGCTCACTCGAGTTGGCGTGCAGGCATTCAAAATAGCGATGGTTAGCATTGCAAAACCTATTGAAATAAACTTACTCATGGGGAACTCCTAGCTCAGGATTTTCGTTGTTTACTTTTGTGCCAATATCAGGCTGAACTCGTTGCACCCTGAACCAAGCGGCATACAGTGCAGGCAGAAAAAACACCGTCAACACCGTTGCAACCGTCAAGCCGCCCATAATGGCAATGGCTTGCGGTCCGAAGAAATCGTTACGGGAGAGCGGTATCATGGCTAGAATAGCCGCAGCGGCAGTCAATAAAATGGGTCGGAAACGTCTAACCGTCGATTCGACGATAGCCGTCCAGGTATCCATGCCTGCTTTTTCGTCCTGCTCGATTTGGTCTACCAGAATGACTGAATTACGCATAATCATCCCAGCGAGGGCAATAATCCCCAATAAGGCAACAAAGCCGAAAGGTGCGCCGAACAGCATTAATGCAAACGCTGCCCCAATCACGCCCAGCGGCGCAGTCATAAACACCAGAAAGGTTCGTGACAAATTCTGCAACTGCATCATTAGTAAGATAAGCGTGGCAATGACTACCAAGGGAATCCAGATCAGAATTGATTTTTGGGCAGTCCAGGCATCTTCTTTTGCCGCCCCGGTCTCGATGAAATACCCGGATGGCAGTTGCTTTTGAATGGCTTCCAGTTTTGGAACAATCTGCGCTGCAACATCCGGGGCTAACATACCTTCTACGACATCGGCACGTACTGAAATTGCGGGAAACCGGTTTCTTCGCCAACGAACGCCGTCTTCAAAGACAGTTTCGGTGGTGACCAATTGCGACAAGGAAACCGATTTGCCTTGGCTAGTCGGTACATTGATATTGGGCAATCCATCTACACCGATGCGTAACTGATGCTCCGCTCGCCAGACAATATCGATTAATTTATCCTCCTCACGGAACTGGCCAACCGGAATGCCGGTGTAATGCGCCTGTAATGCTTGCGAAAGGCTAGCGGTCGAAACCCCAAGCGCACGAGCCTTATCCTGATCTAAAACCAGGCGGGCTGATGGTATGCGTTCATGCCAGTCGTCATTCACATCAACGGTATTGGCGTTAGCCCGGACAATTTCCGCCACCTGATCGGCGATCATTCTAACCCTGCTAGCATCTTCACCAAAAACACGGAATACGATGGGATAATCCATAGGCGGCCCGACGTTGAGGCGCATCACACGCCCACGCACTTCCGGAAAATCGGTGGCTAATGTCTGCCTGATCCGTTGCATGACCCGTTCACGGGCAGTATTGTCCTTAGTCACTAAAACGAATTCAGCTAGATTGGTATTGGTCAGTTGTTGAACTATGAGCAAAAAGAAACGTGGCGTACCGCCACCGATATAAGTCGCATTGCTCACTATTTCTTCGTCTTTGGCGAGAATAGCTTCCATCCGTTTAGCAACGGTTTCAGTTTGCGCGAAGGCGCTTCCTTCCGGAAGCCATAAATCGATGATCAGTTCCGACCGATTTGATAAAGGAAAGAATTGTTGCGGGACTTTAGTCAATGTCATCACGCCCCCACCGAATAGAACGATGGTGGCAATGATGATTGTTTTACGGTGCTCCAGACAATAATCTACCCAGTGGCGCAGACGATTATAGAAAGGGGTGGCAAAATGATCGTGGCTGGTTTGGGCAGTGTTAACTTTAACCTTGAGAACTAAATAGCCCAGGTAGGGCGTGAATACCACTGCGCCTAGCCAGGAAAGAATAAGCGAAATGCCGACCACCTGGAACATAGCAACGGTATATTCACCTGCTGACGATTTCGCCAAGCCCACTGGCAAAAACCCTGCAACCGTAATCAATGTTCCGGTCAGCATGGGAAATGCGGTTACCCGGTAAGCATAAGTTGCCGCACGCATTCGATCCCAGCCATCTTCGAGTTTTCGTGCCATCATTTCAATGGCAATCATGGCATCGTCCACCAACAATCCTAAGGCTAAAATAAGAGCCCCCAAAGAGATACGATGAATTTCCAAACCAAACAGCAACATACAGAGCAAAGTTCCGGCCAGCACAACCGGCACTGTCAGGGCGACAACCGAACCTGCACGCATACCAAGGCTTAAAAAACTAACTAGCAGTACTGCCGCCAAAGCCTCCCAGAAGGTACGCAAGAATTCGCCGATAGCGGTATTGACCACTTTGGATTGGTCAGCCACTTTCTCAACATCAACGCCAATGGGTAGGCTTCCTTCGATAGAAGCCATGGTACCTTCAAGCAATTTGCCCAAGGCCAATACATCACCTTTCTTATTCATGGTGACTCCCAGGCCGATGACATCCTTGCCATTGAACCGCATTTTGAATTCGGCAGGATCAACGTAGCCCCTGGTTACCTTGGCAAAGTCACTCACTCTGAAGGTTCGTCCTTCGATACGGACCGGAAGATTCGCAACAGCATCCACCGAATTGAATGAACCGGTAAGCCGAATAGGTAGATTTTGTTGTGGGGTGATTACTGTTCCTGCCGGTACCATGCCATTTTGGGTTTGCAGCACTTGGGCAACCGATGCCACATCCAATCCCAATTCAGCTAACTTCTTGTCGGAAAATTCGACATAAATCTTTTCATCTTGCACACCGATGAGATCGACTTTTTCAACATCTTTTACGCGCAAGATTTGTTGCCGTGCCGAATCAACAATGTCCTTAAGTTCCGCATAACTAAAGCCTTCACCGGAGAAGGCATACAGTAAACTATAGGTATCGCCGAACTCGTCGTTGAAAAAAGGCCCGATCACACCGGGCGGCATGGATAGTTTTATGTCGGCAACCTTTTTGCGTACTTGATACCAAAGATAGGCAATTTCGGTAGCGGGAATATCTTCCCGTGGCGTAACGAAAATGACGGATTCGCCAGGCTTTGAATAACTGCGGACATAGTCCAGATTTGGCAGTTCCTGTAGCTTTTTTTCCAGCCTGTCCGTCACTTGGTTTTCGACTTCAAGTGCTGTTGCACCAGGATACAGGGTTTTAACCACCATTAACCGAAAAGTAAATTTCGGGTCTTCCCGCTGTTCCAAGGTGAAATAGGCAAATATCCCTCCCAGCAACAGCAACACCATGACAAAACCCGTGAAAGCGCGATGTTCCAGCGCCCATTCGCTTAAATTGAAATGCTTCATGGCTGTTTACCTGAACTGTCAATGCCCTGATTTTTCAATGCCAGCGGAAGTGACTCTGACAAGCGTACGGTCTGACTTTCCTTTAAACGCTGCACCCCCGCGCTGACTATCAATTGTCCGGCCTGAAGACCTTCAATTGAAACAAGTTCGCCCGGTAATGCGCTTTCCAGTTGAACCGGCACGGCTTTGACTGTACTGGTGGCTTCATCGATTAACCACACTTGCTGCTGTTTGGGCTGAGCCTGGGAAGTAAACACGGCTGAAAGCGGCACGGCGATACGTTCAGCGTTATCAGAAGCAACCCACACCGTAGCGGTCATACCCAGATGCGCCTCTCCCTGCCCATCTAGCATTGTTGCTTTAGCCCGGTAAGTACGACTAGCGGGATCAGCAGAAGCACTTATTTCACGAATTTTGGCAGTGAATTTACGCTCGTTATCTGACAACAAAGTTATAGCCACTATCTGATGGTTTTTGATTTCAGAGATGCGCTGCTCGGGCAGGTCGAAGTGAATTTCTTTTTCGTCAAGTTCCGCCAGTTTGACTATCGCCTGGCCAGCGGCGATAACCTGTCCTTTTTCAACTTCCAAAGCGGTTATGACACCCTCGCGATCGGCTGATAATTCCGTGTAATGGAGTTGGTTCGCCGTTTGTTTAACCTGGGCTTCGAGTGCGGCTACCCGTTCCTGTGCGTTGGTGTAGGTTGTTTGGTGACGATCAAAATCGGGGTTGCTGATAACCTTTTGGTCTAACAATTCCCGGTAACGGGTCAAATCATCCTTGCTAAAATCCCGATCGGCGATAGCCGACTTGAGTTGCGCTTTGATTGACTCTACCGATAAACGAAAATCACTGGTATCCAGCTTTGCCAATAGTTGTCCCTTGTGGACACGATCCCCGATTTCGACAGGCCTTGCCAGTATCTTACCCGTCACCCGAAAGGACAATGTTGTTTCAAAACGTGCCCGAACCTCTCCGGCATATGACGTAACAGCCCCTACGCTGCTATTTCCGACTCGAAATACTTTTACCGGACGTGGTGGTAATTTAACCTTTTGATCTTGGCGGGAACACCCCATCAACAGGGATACAAACAAGAACAGACACACCAAAGGTTTGAACAAGTGAAATTTATTACACTTAGCCATAAATCATCCTATATAGACGTAGATACACCTTTCAAATTAAAAAATAGTCCGGCTTTCATTTTTGAATCTCTCCAGTTTGCTCCACTCACCGCCTCGCGCTTGAGGATTCAAGGAAAGTAATCAGCCTAGTCCAAAATCTTTCCGCAAGCTGGAATCCACAAGGAAGGCAGGCAAAAAACGCCGTAATATACTCAATAATAACGCCTGGCCGTTAGGTTGGCGTCGCATTCTCAATTTGCCAAAAGCGGCGTCTATTATCGTATCTGCCACGCCATCTGGCTCTGGGGCACTACTGACGTTTTTATTTATTGCTTTCGATACGTTACCGCGCTCATTATCATAGGCCGGGATTAATGAAGCTGCCTGTGGTGAATTAGCGTCCAGATTTGTCTTGGTGAATGCTGGTTCGACGAGTACTACGCGGATTCCGAATTGGCGTACCTCATGGTCGAGCGATTCAGACAGTCCCTCGACAGCGTGTTTGGATGCGGCATAAATACCCAGATATGGAGCCGGAAGAAAACCGAGCACCGAGCTAATATTGATGATTCTTCCAGAGTTCTGCGCCCGCATAGATGGAAGCACCGCTTTGGTTATACGAAGTATCCCAAACACATTGGTGTCGAACAGCGATGCAGCTTCAGTAAGCGATGTTTCCTCTACCGCGCCTAGCATCATCATTCCCGCGTTATTGACGAGCACATCGATGCGATTTGCCTGATCGATAACGGATTGGATTCCCCGTCGAACGGAAGTATCGTCGCGAACATCCATTTCGACGAACTTTACTCCAGGGATTGGTTGTGCTTTGGCGATACTGCGCACCGTACCGAACACTTGGCATCCCCGCTGGGCAAACTTTTCCGCAGCTACACGCCCGATGCCAGATGACACGCCGGTCACAATGACGACTTTGTTATCGAATTTAATTCTCTTGTTCACGGTTACCTCCTTATTAGTGTATATACACATATTTGCTAAAAAATTATCTTGCTTGCGATACATCTATCAACGCGGACAAGTCCGCCATTAAAACCTGTAAGCGCTCTTCGCCCATGCTTTCCCTGATCTTGGCTTGTGCTTGCTGCCACAGTGGGTAGGCCTCTAACAGGACGGCGGAACCTGGCTCGGTAATTGTCACCCAACGCGTACGACGGTCTTCACCGGGGGCAACATTAACAAGCCCCTGCTTTTCCATCACTTCCAAATTACGGCTTAAGGTTGTGCGATCCATGACAATTTTCTCGGCCAAATCTGTCACCAACACAGGACCAATTATCTTTAAAACCACAAGCAATGAATGCTGGGTACCACGGATGCCTGACGGACGTAAAGTTTCATCATATAGTTGGGTTACTGCCCGGGTGGCCTTACGGAGATTGAACCCTATACAATCCACGCAACATAGAAAATCTGGCATTTTTTGTGATTCAGTTATATCGGACATATTTAAACTCGAAGTGACTTTATATAGGAGTATATACACATAATTTTATTTGTCAAAATTTTCTCAATTCGCTGTTACCTTAAGTGATCTAGTTTTTCCATAAATTGTGCATTCGCATCATGCTCTTGTTTGAGTGTCCGGCCTCAAGAAAGCTAAGGTGTTCTATTGGTAGCCGACTTTGGATCGGTTTTGACAGCTAACACAGCGGTTTTTTGATCATTGCACTGACGGTTGTCGTTATCATTGGTGAATTCACGGATAAATCTCGTGAAACTTTAGAGCCTTTTGTTGATTAGCACCCGTCTTAAGGCACAATATAGCTACTGCGATATTGTGCCGATAAGTATCTATCTGTTGATTTCGTACATTGTTACCCGGCTACCTGATAACCAACCGTTTACCATTGGTTAACGCTGCGCCTTCAACGGTTTTACCCGCATTAATCGCGTTTTTTATGGCGGTTTTGTCGATTTTCCAACTGATAACCTGTTCTTTAAATTCCAACGGTATCGCGTCTTCATCAAACACATTGACCGCCGAGGGGTTGTTTTGGATGGAAAGCTTAAAATACGGGCATTCAATCTTACTGATGCCGGTATGTAACATACTGCCTTTCAAATAATCCTTAAACCACTGCACCCGATTTTCCAAAGCTTTACGCCGTCTGGCCATTTCTACCTCGGCGTTTTTGATCGCTTCGGCGGTGGCTTCCATGTTTTTTAAAAACATGGCTACGTTAATTGCCTTGTCTTCCAGTTCGCCACTTAAGCCTTCCAGGGTGTCGTTTATTGCCTCAATCGGTAAATCCATTTCTGGATCAGTCAAAAAATCCAGAGCTTGTAAATAATTACCGCTCAATTGGTACAAAGATAAGTTGCTCATGATAATGTCCTCGGTGTGGGCGGCGGATAAGCGCCGCCCTTTGCGCCTTATGGGGCTAAAGTTGGTTGATAACGTGACGATTGATTAACCGTTGCACTGCCGTAGGTGTCGCGGATTTTGTCCAAATCCCAATCGCCTTTATTACGGCTTTTGTGGTCGGGTGGTCTGAAATACCAAGCGGTTTTTTTCTTTGCCCACCAATAACCGGCGTTTTTGATCGTGTCTTTATGCGCCTTGGTGTTACCCGTCAACCACACCCAAGCTCCGCACACTTCAATGGTGATGCCAGCCAAACCGATAACGGTATTTATCGCCGTGTTGAGTTCTTCGCCAAAATCGCTGTTAACTTCCTCGTTAATGGGGCGTTCTACGCCGTTATAGTCAATATCGTGCAAAAACTGATAGGCCACATTGACGGCTTTCATCATTTCCAGACCGGCTGGGTTGCGGTCTGGGTGGTATTTAATGCAAGCTTTACGGTATGCGGTTTTAATGGCTTCTTGATCTGCTGTAGCACTCAGGCCGAGAATAGAAAGCGCGTCCTTAATGTTCATAAACCACCCCAGAAAACGGGTAAACATCCGCGCTTAACGCGCTGTCGGCTTCGCCCTTTGCGTATTCTTCACCGGCCCAACTTTCAAGCTTGATAAGCAGTTTTTCAAACTGGACGGGCGTTAAGTCGGTGAAATGTTCAACGTGCCAGGCTTTAGCAATCCAGGTTTTTACGCGCTCACGGTCGAGCCTGTAATCACGGATCTGTGCTTCCAGTAATTTGTGCTGGCTGGCGGTTATTTTTGTTGATGGCGGTAATTCCCGTTCTGCTTCAACAATCGGTGTCATTTCCTTGGCTGGTGTGACTTCGTACCCCGCTAAACTCATAATCCAACTGAACGCCAGACGGCAAGCCTTGCCGGTGGCGCGGGTTTGCGCCATGCTGCGCCGCGCGTAGCGTGGACGCGCTGACCAAATCGGTTTACCGTATTTGTCCAGTTCGTCAGGTGATCCGCATTCTGCGCTTGCGCGTGAAATACACGCGCCGTCTGACATGCGTACCAGCTCAACTGTTGCGGTATAAATGCCGTCTGTTTCAGTGGTCGAAACCTCACGGGCAATACAGCCGAGCATTACCCCTAACGTTGTCCAGCCTTCCACATTGACGTGTTTGCGGCCTTTTATCAGCGTTGATAAATGTTGTTTATCGATTACCGCCGCGAGTTCTCCGGCCAATTCCGATGCACCCGCCACCAATGCCCCAGGCGTTGCGGCTTGCAACGTGCCGAGCGTAACCGATGACGATGTGAGTGGTATCACGGCGGGTAATGCCGCCGTAGGTTCAGGTGCAACTTCAAGCACCTGTTTGATTTTTTGGTTTGTTGCTGCCATGATATGTACTCCTGCATGTAAATCTAAGCGCGGTGTCAGATACCGCGCTTAGAAAAATGGTTGTTTAAATGACGGCTTTTAACGCGGGGTGCTCTTGCGCTTCTTTACCGAAGCGCAAGGTATATTTCATCGATGTAATACTGTCGAAATCCTCCTCACTCAATTTTATTTGCGCTTCTGTTCCATCAATACTGATAACGAACAATACAAATGGATCATTAGGCCGTTCCGCAATATTTAAAACACCGCCATTAATGCCGTCTATTTGAAAAATACGGCGTGGATCGTTTGACATAACACCTACTCCAGTTAAAAAATCCGGTTTGTTTCGCTCCAAGGTGGCGACCCTTGCAAAGCCCGTAAAACCAGTTAACGGTTGCCGTTTTTCTCCTTTAACGTCACTAAAAAACGGTAAAATTGACGGTTAAGCACACTGTTTTAAATGCACTTTTGTTGGGTTTGAACCCACAAAAAAGCACTAGACCAAACACCTACACCACCAACCGCCACCCAAGAACCAGAACCCAGCGAAGGCAGTAAATAACCGCAAAAACCCACCGGAAAGGCCACAATGGGCAAGCCACGCAAAACCGCACACTGACAAGCCAACAACGAACCACGCGAGTTTGGCGAACCAAAAAACACCAAAAGCCCAACATTAGCCGCAGCCACTACCGCGCGGGTACGCCTAGCCAGCCGAGCGCGTAACGGAACTAAAACCGAACCGCCGGCCCACCACTGGACAGAACCACCCGCACCGGCAAACGTGGACACCGCCGCCACCGCTGAAAACTGCCCAGAACCCACACCACCCGAACCAAACGCAGC
>NZ_FUKI01000006.1 GCF_900163755.1 Crenothrix polyspora
CTCGTCAGTCGTAAGTTCGTCCATTTGACAAACAGTTATAAATTCGTAGATTGTTTCTTCTATTAATCAAGTAGGAGAAACAATCATGCAGACTTACATTGACCAATCCTTACGAACATTTCGAAGTGATTTTTCCAGACACCGTAGCTGGTTGTTGTTCTGTGCCGTTGTGATAGGCTTCATAGCGGCACCTGAAATGATGGGTATCACATCGTTATGTCGCTTTTGGCTAGTTGACGAGGCAGGTTACCACCGACTGCTCCATTTTTTTTAGATCCAAGGCTTACCGTTATGATGACTTGGTTAACACATGGCAGCGTTTTGTTGTCCAGCAAGAAAAAACGGTTACCGTCAATGGCCGTCCCGTTCTATTAGGCGACCACACCTTGGTTGCCAAGGATGGCCGTAGGATGCCAGGCGTGGTGTCCCTGCACGACTCCTCGGAAACCCAAAGCAAGCCCAGTTATTTTCGTGGCCATTGCTGGGGTGGCATCGGGTTGGTGGTTGGTACCCTATCAGCGTGCTTTTGTTGCCCGCTGCAATTGCAAATCCACCAGGGCTGGAAGCATTTGGGGCTGACAGAAAACACAGGCTCACAACGCCGGGCCAGCATGGGCGAACGGGTGGTATTGATGGCGCTGGCCTTCGCCCTGCTTTCAGATAGCCCCTGCTACGTGGTGCTGGATGCCTTCTTTTCAGTCAACACCGTCTTCCAGTGGAGCTACTATTATTCCGTTAAGCATAAGCAGCCCTGGCTGCATATCCTGGTGCGGGCTAAAGATAACTATGTCGGCTATTTACCCGCGTCGCCCAAACCGGCTTCCCGGCCTGGCCCACAAGGGCTGTATGGCGAAAAAATTTACCTGAAAGAGTGCTTTGACCACCCGCATTTGTTTGAAACCGTTACCTGTACCGTCTATGGTAAAATAGAAACTATCCAGTTGATGCGTCTGGCCTTGCTTTGGAAACCCATCAAGGATTACGTACTGTTTGTATTCGCAGTCACCTCGAGGGGCCCGATCATTTTGATGAGTTCGGATCTGGAGCTGTCCGCCCTCCAGGCTATTGAGCTTTACTGCGTCAGGACTCGAATCGAAACGTTGTTCTCAGTATTAAAGAATCTTGTCTGGGCATTTACTTACCGGTTTTGGACGCGAAGCCTGCCCAAACATTCCAGGCGACCATTCCCCAATAGCCAGTTACAAGCGCCCCATAACGCCAATACCGTCAAGGGTTGCTGGCAATCCTGTGAAATTTTTGTCCTCTGTGGCTGTATTGCTGTCGGCCTGCTCCAGTTTATTTCACTCCATTTCGGCTCTGAGGTTTGGCTAAAGCATTCGCTTTACTTGCGTACCCAATCGCGGGAGTTGCCCTCTGAAAAAACGGTGAAGCAGGTGTTGTCTGTCATCCTGCTCAGGAAACTCTTCCAAGTAGGCCAAAAGACTATCTCCGAAGAGATCCGGGAATATCT
>NZ_FUKI01000032.1 GCF_900163755.1 Crenothrix polyspora
GATGTACTTTGGCATTTTTGAGAATTATGTGTGGCATCACACAATTCGCCCCATGAGCCAAAATCATTAATTTTTGTTTTGAGAAAATTATTAACTAATTGATTTTATTAATCACTAGCTTTTATAAAAACGCCTAAAAAAGCATTTCACAGCTGTTTTTCGCTGTCAATGCGTAACTCCTATAAGTAAGTACACCCCCTACCCAGAATTTGCCTATACTCTGCATGGTTAGGTTTTCGGTTTGTCAATTTACAAAAATACTGTAAAAATAGGATTTTTGTAAACTGATAAACCAGATTCATGATTACACTGCAACTGACCAACGACCAAAAAGTAGAGCTTTATGACAACGCTTTTTCGAACACTAACCCGAAAATCCGGAAAAAATGCTTTATCGTATACCTCAGGAGCATGGGCTATTCGCGGCAAGAAATAGCCCTCATCATGAAAGTAGACGAGGATACCGTGACGAACCAAGTAAAGCTATACGCCACGGGTGGCCTGCCCCTGTTGCTGAAGGACAATTACCGTACCCCGAAGAGCCAATTGGAACCCTATATTCCGCAACTGAAAGAGCTGTTTGACAAGCAGCCTCCCCATACGGTCAACCAAGCCATAGACATGATCGAAAAGGAAACCGGGGTTAGCTTGAAAAACTCTGCCTGCCGTGAGTTCCTAAAAAAATTGGCCTAAAATGCAGGCGTTGTGGCTTAGTTCGTAAGCGTTTAGCGCAACCACCTAAAGCATTGTCATCGGCTCTGATATCCTCTAGATTTTTTCAAAAAACAACCCATACCCCCACACGCACATCATAAGAGCAGAGCACCAAAACCACTACCCCTGCCTGAGTTTTTCAATAGCCCCCGGTGCAAACGGCAATAACTCATCAATACGCCTGTTTGGCCAAGTCGGTAGTTTTTCCAAGGTGTTCCTTAGCCAGGCCTCCGGGTTCAGGCCGTTCAGCTTTGCCGTGCCCAACAGGCTCTGGATTGCCGCCGCACGTTTGCCCGCCCGCTCGGAACCTGCGAACAGCCAGTTCTTTTTTCCCAGTGCAACAGGCCGGACACAGTTTTCCACCGCATTGTTGTCTATCGGCAAATGCCCCGTATGGGCATAACGCACGTAACTCGCCCAGCGCCTCAGAAGGTAATCTATGGCTTTGGCGGAGGCTCCGCCGTTGGCCGTCTTGGCACGCGCACCCACCAGCCATTCATGTAACCCATTTAAGACGGGCAAGCTCTTTTCCGCCCGCAACGCCCTGCGGGCTTCGATGCTAAAATCCCTGGCTTCTTCCTCAACGGCATACAACTGGCCAATACGTTCCAGTGCCTCTTTTGCCATCGGGCTTTCAGTGGCCGTGTACAGGTCAAA
>NZ_FUKI01000011.1 GCF_900163755.1 Crenothrix polyspora
CCCCAGTTTGTACAAGCGGTATTTCATCGACACGCCCCAGCTTCTTCCGGTCAGCTCTTTCACACGGCGCTTGAACTTCGCCAAGGACTTATCCGTCCAGCGAATTTTCTTGCCTATGATCGTGAAGCCCAGAAAGCTGCATTTGCTCATCAAGTCCACTTTGCTTTTAGCCGTGTTGACTTTGAGCTTGAGGGTATTTTCCAAGTACCGCGTAATGCTTTGCATCACCCGCTCGCCAGCCTTCTGGCTTTTGACCAGAATGACCATGTCATCAGCATAACGCACGAAGCGGTGGCCTCGTTTATGCAATTCGTGGTCTAGCTGGTTGAGCAGGATATTGGCCAGCAAGGGCGATAACGGACCACCTTGGGGTGTGCCCACGTCGCTCGGCTCAATGTGCCCACCGACCAACACACCCGCCCGCAGGTAGCGCCCGATCAAGCCCAGCAGCGGTTTGTCGCGGACACTGCGACCCAGTATGTTCATCAATACGTCATGGTTGACGGTGTCGAAGAACTTGGCCAAGTCGATGTCCACGGCATAACGGTAGCCGTCTTTTACGTGGCTTCGTACCCGCCAGATAGCCTGGTGTGCATTACGGCCTGGTCTGAACCCATAGCTTGAGTCACTGAATTGTGGCTCAAAAATGGGGGTGAGCACTTGGGCGATGGCTTGTTGGATCACCCTGTCCATAACGGTCGGGATGCCCAGTAGCCTGATGCCGCCGTCGGGTTTGGGTATTTCTACCCGTCGCACCGGCTGCGGTTTGTATCGCCCCCCAACGAGTTGTTCACGGGTGTCTGCCCAGTGCGCCCGCAGGTAGTCGGGAAATTCACCGATGGTTAGCCCGTCTATGCCGGGTGCGCCACGGTTGGATTTGACCCTAGCCCATGCTTGGAGCAGGTTGTCTCTGGAGAGTACCGCTGTTAATAAATCGTCGTTGCGTTGTTCCATAAATATCTCTGTTTTCAAGGCTCGGTATGCACGCGCCGCCCGTTGTCTCTCGCCTGTCAGGCTTTAGTGATAAACGGAGGGTTGTACGCCTGCTCCTTGTGTTTCGTTGTTCAGCCCTTCACTCTTTTGACACCATTAGAGCTACTATGGCCTCTGCTGACTTCTGCCGCATCACACCGAACATTGCTGCACGGTGCGCTGTGGTGGTGCTGGACGTTCTCTGCCGGTTTGCTTTGCTATGGCCTCGGTGGGCAGTCACCTTGACGCG
>NZ_FUKI01000056.1 GCF_900163755.1 Crenothrix polyspora
CAGCTTTTTGAAACCTTTACGTATGCACGTCAGGCACGGCAACGCTTTCTGGATCAGTTCCTAAATTAACTATGTCAAAATCAATAACATTTAAAATTCAACCCGGTGGTTCATTACAAGGCGCGGCGCGGGTGCCGGGCGATAAGTCCATGTCGCACCGCTCCATTATGCTGGGTTCGCTGGCGGATGGCGTTACTCACGTCAAAGGCTTTCTTGAAGCTGAAGATGCCCTGGCAACATTGCAGGCGTTTCGTGATATGGGCGTTACCATTGAAGGTCCAACCAATGGTGAGGTGACTATCCACGGTGTTGGTAAACACGGTTTGCAAGCGCCGAAAAACCCTCTGTATTTGGGTAACTCCGGTACCTCGATGCGATTGTTGAGTGGCTTACTGGCAGGGCAAGCGTTTGATTGTGTGCTGACCGGCGATAAATCCTTGTCAGGTCGTCCCATGAAACGCGTCACTGATCCCTTGGCGGCAATGGGTGCAGATATAAAAACTACCGAAAAAGGTACCGCGCCGCTACACATTACCGGTAGGGCAGGGCAGTTGAATGGCATTGATTACGTGATGCCGATGGCCAGTGCTCAAGTGAAATCCTGCCTGTTATTGGCTGGTATGTACGCACAAGGCGTAACTACCGTTACCGAGCCTGCGCCTACCCGCGACCATACTGAACGGATGTTAAGTGGCTTTAATTATCCTGTCAAACAAGATGCCAGCACTGTTTCAATTACCGCAGAAGGCAAGTTGACCGCTAGTGATATTGACGTACCTAGCGATATTTCCTCGGCGGCGTTTTTCCTGGTCGGTGCATCGATTGCCCCAGGTTCTGATCTGACTTTGCATCATGTGGGTATTAATCCTACACGCACCGGTGTTATCGACATACTTCGGTTAATGGGCGCGAATATTGAAGTCCTGAATGAGCGCGTAGTGGGCGGTGAGCCAGTGGCTGATTTGCATGTGGTGTACAGCCCATTAAAAGGCATCGATATACCTGAAGAGCTCGTCCCATTAGCGATTGATGAATTCCCTGTACTTTTTGTGGCGGCTGCCTGTGCAGAAGGCCAAACCCGTTTGAGTGGTGCGGAAGAATTGCGCGTTAAAGAATCCGACCGTATTCAGGTGATGGCTGATGGCTTAAAAATATTGGGTGTGAAGGCTGAGCCAACGCCGGATGGTATGGTGATTCAAGGCGGAACGATAGGCGGTGGGACAGTGGTTTCTCATGGCGATCACCGTATTGCGATGGCGTTTTCTATAGCGGGATTGCGTGCCAGTGCGCCGATTACGGTGCTGGATTGCCTGAACGTCAATACCTCATTCCCTGAGTTTAAAGATTTGGTGAAAAATTTGGGATTGGATTTGACCTGTTACGAAGAGCACATCGAAACCGTTTAAGATTGAGAATGGCACAGTGTAGAGACGCACATTGCGGCTCTACGCTTCGAACAACCAGGATAATAAAATGACAATTCCCGTTTTAACCATTGATGGTCCAAGTGGTGCAGGTAAAGGTACAGTCAGCCGGTTAGTCGCCAAACAACTGGGCTGGCATTATCTGGACAGTGGTTCAATTTACCGCTCCTTGGCGATTGCTGTGTTGCAACAATCGGTGGATGTGAATGATGTCGCTGAAATCGTCAAGATAGCGCAAAATCTGGCGCTGGAATTTGAATGCAACGACGAATTGACCGTTAAGCTCAACGGTGAAGACATCACTGCACAACTGGGATTGGAAAGTACGGGTGCGGTAGCTTCGGTGGTGGCGGCAGTGCCGCAAGTGCGGCAAGTGTTATTGCAAAAACAAAAAGATTTTCGTCAGTTACCAGGACTGGTCGCTGATGGCCGTGACATGGGCACTGTGGTTTTCCCCGATGCTATCCACAAAGTATTTTTGACTGCCAGTGCGTCACAAAGAGCCGGTAGGCGATATAAACAGTTGAAAGAAAAAGGAATTGATGCTAATCTTTCACACATAACTTCTGAAATAGAAGAACGTGATCGCCGCGATAGGGAACGGGAGACTGCCCCTTTAGCCATGGCGAGTGATGCGCTGTATATTGATTCTTCTGACATGGGCATTACTGCCGTGATTGAAGAAGTATTAAGTTTAATCCGTTAAGGGTTTCTTGTGGCCGCAAGGAAATGGTTTCTTGTGGTTTTTTTTAACTTTGATAAAGAAAAGATTTGTGTCGTTTTTAACAAGTCTGGGAAATAAGAAGATGAGCGAAAGCTTTGCTGCATTACTAGAAGAAAGTCTGAGTAAAACCAAAATGAATCCAGGTGCCATGTTGATCGGCACAGTGATTGACATTGAAAACGATATGGTTATCGTTAGCACCCATTCTAAATCAGAAGGTGTCATTCCAAAATGGCAATTTTTGAATAATGAAGGTGAATTGGAAGTTCAGATCGGTGACGAAATTGAAGTCGCCTTGGATTTATTTGAAGACGGTTTAGGTGCGACTCTTCTTTCCCGCGACAAAGCGAAAAGAAACAAGGCTTGGTTTGAACTGGAAACCGCTTTCGAAAAACAAACCACGATTGTTGGCCGTATCAATGGCAAAGTCCGTGGTGGTTTCACGGTTGCAGTCGGCGCATTGCGTGCCTTCTTACCAGGTTCTTTGGTTGACGTGCGTCCTATCCGCGATACCACGTTCCTGGAAAACCGTGATTTAGAATTCAAAGTCATCAAAATTGACCAAAAACGTAATAACGTTGTACTGTCCCGTCGTGCTGTGGTAGAAAAAGAATACAGCGCAGAACGCGAAGAATTGATGAAGACCCTGGAAGAAGGCGCTATCATCACCGGTATCGTTAAAAACCTGACCGATTACGGCGCGTTTATTGACCTTGGCGGCATCGATGGCTTGTTGCACATTACCGATATGGCATGGCGTCGTGTACGTCATCCGTCTGAGTGTGTAGAGATTGGCCAAGAAATTAAAGTCAAGGTTATGAAATACGACAAGGAAAAGAATCGTGTTTCATTAGGCATGAAGCAAATGGGCGAAGATCCTTGGCAAAACATTGCCCGTCGTTACCCTGCGGGAACACGCGCCTTCGGTAAAGTCAACAACCTGACCGATTACGGCTGTTTCGTTGAAATTGAAGAAGGCGTGGAAGGTTTGGTTCACGTTTCTGAAATGGATTGGACCAACAAAAACGTTAACCCATCTAAATTGGTGCAATTAGGCGACGAAGTTGAAATCATGATTTTGGAAATTGACGAAGAACGCCGTCGTATTTCTTTGGGTATGAAGCAATGTAAAACCAACCCTTGGGATGAGTTTGCCGCAACACACAACAAAGGCGACAAAATCAGCGGTAAGATCAAATCGATCACTGATTTCGGTATCTTCATCGGTTTGGATGGCGGCATTGATGGTCTGGTTCACATGTCTGATATTTCTTGGGCAGATGACGGCGAAGTGTCAGTACGTGACTTCAAGAAAGGCGATGAATTAGAAACTGTGATTTTGGCAGTCGATTCTGAGCGTGAACGTATTTCTTTGGGCATTAAGCAATTGGAACAAGACCCGTTCCAAAACTTCTTAGCCGCTAATGAAAAAGGCGCGATTGTTAAAGGTACTGTGAAAGAAGTGGATGCTAAAGGCGCAGTGATTACTTTGGCAGATAACGTGGAAGGTTACTTACGCGCGTCTGAAATTCAACGTGATCGTGTAGAAGATGCACGTACCTTGTTGAAAGAAGGCGAAGCTGTCGAAGCGAAATTCATTGGCGTTGACAAGAAGAGCAAGACGATTTCTTTGTCCATTAAAGCCAAAGACTACGAAGAAGAAACTCACACCACCAAAGACCACAGCGTTGTCCAACAACAGCCATCAGCATCGCCTACCTTTGCTGATATCTTCAAAAAAATGGAAAAATAGTACGTTTCTGGGCGGGGACATCTTAGATGCCCCCGCTCAACGTGTATTTACTGGTTCTTCAGGTTTACATAAGTAGAAGACAGTTGTATAACTTTTTTAGTTAAGTAGAATTTACCCTGCGTCCTGTTTGTTAAATTCTTACTTAGCTTAAGATCGATCCATCCTCTTGCCATGCTACTTTGTACCTGCGTCATTTACTTTTTTCACAGGATACGATGTGACAAAATCTCAATTAATTGAAGCTCTTGCAAAACAACAACCCCATTTAGCAGCCAAAGACGTGGAGCTGGCGGTAAAGTGCATCATTGAAAATATGAATCAAGCACTGTCTTCCGGTGAACGCATCGAAATTCGTGGCTTTGGTAGTTTTTCTTTGCACAAACGTCCACCCCGCATGGGTCGCAACCCAAAAACCGGCGAATCAGTTGAGTTAGCCGAAAAGCACGTCCCGCATTTTAAGCCGGGTAAAGAGTTACGCGATCGCGTTGACTTTTCTAGCAGCAAATATAAAATCGTCGATTAATTATTGCCATTTGCCCTAACAGATCGCTAGCAGTAGCACTCTCCTTCTTGCTCTGTTTTGATGTCGCATTAGCATTATCAAAATCAGGGCGATTAGGGGTGTTTAGCGTTGGTCTGTCCTAGAGCCGTGTTATTTCGGGCTTACGTTCCTCTTAATAAATCCGTTTTCATCAAGATTATGTACTGTCTTGTGCGTAAAGGTGTTCGTCATGTATGCTTATCGCAATCGAGCCTGGCCTGACAGGTATTCAGGACAATCCCATTATTTACCGATCAGCTTAGTATGCAACCATTATGAATAAAACCAGTTTTGATGTGTTAACCAGCCTTTCCACTATTCGTGATTACGTACGCTGGGGTGCGAGCCAGTTTACCCGCGCCAAGGTCAGTTTTGGTCACGGGACTTCATCGGCGCTGGATGAGGCGTTGGCGTTGGTGCTGCATACCTTGCACCAACCGTATAATTTGGCCGAGTCTTATTTTCAGTCAACCTTGACACCGGATGAGCGTCAGGAAGTGATTGCCATGATTGAACGGCGGATTAATGAACGTGTGCCTGCCGCGTATTTAACCCAGGAAGCCATTTTTGCCGGACTGCCATTTTTTGTCGATCAGCGCGTGTTGGTACCGCGTTCGCCAATTGCCGAATTGATTGAACAACGCTTTGCGCCGTGGGTGAATGAAGACAATGTCGAGCGTATTTTAGATTTGTGTACCGGCAGTGCTTGTATTGCGATTGCCTGTGCGTATGCGTTTCCCGATGCGTTGGTCGATGGCGTGGATCTATCGCCCGATGCCTTGGCGGTGGCCGAGCAAAATGTCGCCAAGCACGATATGGCCGATTTTGTTACTTTGTACCAATCCGATTTATTTAACGATCTCCCCACCAGCAAGTACGATGTCATTGTCAGTAACCCGCCTTACGTGAGTGTGGATGAATGGGAAAAATTACCCACCGAATTTCACGCTGAGCCAGAAATGGGCTTTAAAGGCGGCGCTTCTGGCCTAGATTTGGTGGTACGCATTTTGGCGGATGCCGATGAATATCTGGCAGAGCAGGGCATCTTGATTATTGAAGTCGGTAGCAGCGCTGAAACTTTGCAGAATATGTTCCCCGATGTGCCGTTTTATTGGCTGAGTTTTGAGCGCGGTGGTGATGGCGTATTTTTGTTGACTGCCGAGCAGGTGCGTGAATTTCAACCTATTTTTGAAGAGGCCTTAGTGTAATGTCAGGCAATAGTATAGGAAAATTATTTACTGTCACCACTTTTGGCGAAAGCCACGGCATTGCACTGGGGGCTATTGTGGATGGTTGCCCACCGGGTATGCCACTGTGCGAAGAAGATTTGCAGATTGATCTGGATCGGCGCAAACCTGGTACATCTCGCCATACCACACAACGCCGTGAAGCCGATGAAGTCAAGATTTTATCGGGCGTATTTGAAGGCAAAACCACCGGTTGCCCAATTGGCTTGCTGATAGAAAATACTGACCAACGCTCCAAAGATTACACCAATATCGCCGAAAGCTTTAGGCCTGGCCATGCTGACTACACCTACCAACATAAATACGGTTTTCGGGATTATCGAGGGGGTGGTCGTTCTTCGGCACGGGAAACGGCGATGCGGGTGGCGGCCGGTGCAATAGCCAAGAAGTATCTTAAACATATCGCTGGCATTGAAGTGCGCGGCTATTTGTCGCAGTTAGGCCCGATTACTATTGATAAAATTGATTGGGATGAAGTCGGCAATAACCCATTTTTCTGTCCTGATGTGGATAAAGTCGCCGAAATGGAACGCTACATGGATGCGTTGCGTAAAGAAGGTGAGTCGATAGGCGCACGGATTGTGGTGGTGGCCAGCAATGTGCCACCTGGCTTGGGCGAGCCAATTTTTGATAGACTGGATGCCGATATTGCCCATGCCATGATGAGTATTAACGCGGTAAAAGGCGTGGAAATTGGTGATGGTTTTGACTGTATCAATACCAAAGGCACAAAGTTCCGCGATGAAATCACCCCTGAAGGTTTTTTGAGCAACCATGCGGGTGGTATTTTGGGCGGTATTTCCAGTGGCCAGAATATTGTTGCCAGTATCGCTTTAAAGCCAACGTCCAGTCTGCATTTGCCTGGGCGTAGCATCAATATCCGTGGTGAAGCAATCGAAGTGGTGACCAAAGGCCGTCATGACCCGTGTGTCGGCATACGCGCAACGCCGATTGCTGAAGCGATGTTGGCGATTGTGTTGATGGATCATTTGTTACGGCATCGTGGCCAGAATGCGGGGGTGGATTCAAGATTGTCGGTTTTGCGCTAGTAGAGCTTCAGTTAGCTAAATTTTTACGGTTGGAGAAAAGGCCTGCAAAGTTTTAGAAATCCCGTAGGCCTTTGAGATGATGTTTTCTTGTCTTTACGTTAACATAAACAAAATAAAATTAGCACTTCTGATTGTAGAAGCTACTTAATTGTTGGTGACAAAAACACCAATTATTTTTGGGTTTCCGTAGATACAGCCATCCAGAGTAAAGCTAACCGATTTATTTGTTTGAAATGCCATCAGCAGTGCAGCTTGATGTGCAGCATTTGCCGGTTGGGCAGGGTCGGTATGATAGCCATCAGTACGTGTTGCACAGGGTTGCCCAGTGAATGGCGCTGTTGTCTCCACCCTAACGGTATTTTCTACCCATCCTGATGTGTATATACTTTAAACGGTCACGTTTTCGGTTTTCTTGGAAAAGAACTGGAAAACCATTGTCATCAGTGTTTCCATCTTGGCTTTATAGCGGCTACCCAGTTCAGCGATACAGGTATCGATGCTGTTTTTAAAAGTAGCAAATTTGTCATAGTGGGTGCTATAGAGCACTTGCTTTTTGACGAAGCGCCACAACCGCTCAATTAAATTGAGATTAGGTGAATACGGCGGGAGGTATAGGAGGTCAATTCCCAGCTCCTTTGCCTTTTCTATGACCGACGGGCATTTTTGGTATCTGGCATTGTCCAGCACTACGGTTATAGGAAGCCCAGTACCTGCATAAGCCGCCGCAATTTTATCCAGGAATTCACAGAAGACCACTTGGTTGATGTAGGTGTCATTGGTTACCGTAATAGCCTCATGCCTGATAGGGTCATATGCACCCAAGACATTATGGCGCTTGCGCCCGTTGGCGGATGGCAGCAACTTCCGCGTAAAGCACCACAACATCCCAAGAAATGCCCCCATGACAAAATGCGCCGCATCAACAAACAACACGGTGCGCTTACCTTGCTTTGCTTCTTCCAATAGGGGCTGTAACTTTTCGCTGTGGAACTCCCGCTGTTTTTTTTGGTGTTCCTCGTCATCTGCTGCCTTGCCCGGAACTAAGGTAAGCGCGTAGCAAAATCATCTAAAATTTTTTTATCGGCCCTGATATCCTCCAGATTTTTTCCGAGGATAACCGATGACA
>NZ_FUKI01000079.1 GCF_900163755.1 Crenothrix polyspora
TCTCGAAATACTCCTACTCATCGGCATTACTTTATAAGCCCGATGAAACCTGGTTTCCTGGGATTAAGCACAGGATAAAACCAGTTTATAAAACACTTAATTCTTACAAACATCAAGCCCTGTTACGAAAGAGCATCATTCGTTAGCAGCTTAAGGCTTACGCTGTTTAACAATTGAATGCGTGATGGTTTTGCACGGTGGACGGCTTGTCGTTTGGGGTGCAAGAGAAATCGGGTGTCCGGCGTTTTCCAAAAATGGCTTACCAAAGCAGGCTATTTTTGGAAGGCCTTGTGCCTTCATTTCAACACCACCGGCTGTCGTCGCCGGGAAATGACGGCTCCTTTTGTACGGAATTGACCGTGCCTGAATGACCAGGGTTTGTCTGCCCAACCGTGTACCAAAAACATGCGTCGCCAGTTTATTATTGGGGAAGCTCGGTACGCTGTTTTTATCGGAGGGTCTGTTGCAAGCCTGTTTTAACAAAGAAATACACCGCCAGCCCAGGGCAATCTGGCCTGGCGGCTTTTGCCTTAATGGCCAAGTCCTGGCTGCTAAGGCAAAAGCAACGCTTTTTCACCGTGGTCACTGCGGTTTCAGTGACACCTTTTGCTATCGCGAGCTTGCAATGCCGATAGCCGATCCCTGTGGGGATTGTCGCAAGCGCCTTCTACTGCTGTTATTTAACTTTAGCCTGTCCGGGATAACCATTCCCCGTCAGGTGGCTGTGTTGCCCCGGTTTTAACCCATTAAACCTGGAGCAACCCATGTTATTCATTCAAATTTTACCCGGTCAATACCAGCCTGCACATAACGATGATGTCATTGCTGAGGCGACCCATATTTATAACCAGTACCTGGATCGCGGCACGTCGTTGTCGAGTCCCATTGAAGCGGGGAAATACATCAAACTCAAGCTCATCGCGTATGAGTACGAGGTTTTCATGGTGCTGTTCCTGGATAACCAACACCGGATCATCAGTTGTGATGAGCTGTTCAGGGGCACGATCAATGCGGCCAACGTCTACCCCAGGGAAGTCGTCAAGGCGGCCCTTTTGCACAACGCGGCGGCGGTGATTTTGGCACACAACCATCCGTCCGGCATTTCTGAAGCCAGCCAGGCCGACATCAGTATTACCGAAAAACTGAAATCGGCACTGGATTTAGTCGATATTACGGTGCTGGACCATTTGGTGTGTGGTAGCGATGTGTATTCTTTAAAAGAACATGGCTATTTGTAGCGTTTTAACAGCCAGCTTTGACTTGATGATCTGATTATACTTTTACAACTTAACCTTGCCGGGGACACAGTTCCCCGTTAGGCGGATTGTGTTGCCTCGGCTTTAACCGAGGGCAACACTAATGACAAACGACACACAAACACCAGAAGGTCTGGTGCTGTTTTTAACTTGGGACACTTTTGGCATCACCCAACACCAGGCTCAGTTTCTGGTTGAAAATGGGCAAGCCGCCGATGAAGACGAAGGCTTTCGCATGGCCTGTGAAGACAGTGACCTGGTCACTTTGGAATGGGATTTTATGCTGGCCGAGTTGACTGAGAAAATGCTGGCAATCAATGCAGGTGGGCATTGGCAGGGCGAAGTTATCAACTTCGGTTGGAACAACCGTCAGGGTTTTACCGAATTTGTTGCCGATAATGGCCGCGATTTTTTAGCCAATGTCCTGCCGAAAACCGACTGCACATTCCACATTTATATTGAAGACGGATGTCGTTTTAAGATTCAAAACTTTCACCATGACTCGCCAACCGGCAATGAATGGTACACGCTTACACCTTTAACCCCCGCGCTGCACGAAGCCGCAGCGTAAAACTTTAACTGAAACCTTGCCGGGGATGCCTTTCCCCGTCAGGTGGATTGTGCTGCCCCGGCCTTAATCCGGAGCAGCACATGGCAACACGATATGTCAGTAAATTCTTCCCGCTTGGTGACGGCAAAAAAGCCGGGCGATGGGTAGGCAACCATGATCCAAGAAGTTACCGGCCACCGCGTGGGGTTTCAGCGGTGGCTGAACTGGTTGAATTTCACCCGGTCACCCAGCGTTATTTAGGTGAGTCACAGTGGTGGATGTTTTTACTGCCCGACCCCGTTAATAATGGGTAGGGTTTAGGGTGACGGTTGGGTGATGTTCCATTGCTTGGCGGCCGTCGTGAATTTAACCTTAGCTCCTGTTGTTTAGGGAGCTTTTTCGAGTGCCGGTGTACACCACCGGTATTGGTAAAAGCATCTTTGATGCAACCGGCTTTACCCGTGGTTACTGCGTATTCAGTAACACCTTTTGCTATCGCGAGCCTGCACTGCCGATAGCCGGTTCCCGTGGGAATCGTTGCAGGCGTTTTCTACTTTGCTTTTATTTAACTTTAACCTGACGGGCTAAATAATCCCCATTAGGGTTTTGTGTTGCCCCGTTTTTAACCTTTGGAGCAACACCATGACCACTGAACTTACTACTGCAATTCTTTCAACTCCCCAAGGCGCTGGATCAAACCCCGCCCTTGATGATGACGAAAAACAGCCCAGACGTTTAACATCTGAGCAATTAACCCATGAACTGCGCCAGTACACCGGCAGTGAAAACTGGTATCGGCATGGCCTTAACAGGAAAATGCACTATACCGACGGCATCAAGTTCTTTGCTGAAAATGGCGGGGAACAAGGCGCTTATTGGTTGCTGGATCTGATTGCCACTGACACTTGGCAGTTATTAAAAAAAGAGGCGTTTTTGATGGTCAGTATTACCGTCAAAGACAATAAGGCCGATTGTGTCGTCGATGATGGCAATGGCCGAGTTATCAAAACCAGCCACATCACTTACACCGACCTTCAGGCCGGTATCTGGAAGTTTTACCTGACCGGCGATATTTTGCTGTTACCCGGCGAATATTGATTTTTTAGTTGCACCACACTTTTACCTGTTTAGCCTCTGACATGTCAGGGGCTTTTTTACCCAGTGCATTAACCTCGCAGTGCTTGAAAAAACTGTGGGGTTGAGACGCGCTTTTTACTACCCGCCGGGAACAAACTTCCCTGCGGGATTGTTTTGTCTCCCGGTATTCATTTTAAAATCTGGAGATTAAACCAATGAACAAAATAGCGATGAAAGTGAACCAAGCCAATCTGGTGAAAAGTTTGAAATACAGTTTCACCAATAAGACGAACGTGTTAAACGAGCTCATGCAAAATGCTCGTCGTGCCAAGGCAACCCAGGTTGTGTTTGAATTTGCCCCCGAAACCCAAATCCTTCGGGTGACCGATGATGGCTGTGGAATCGATTCCATTGCAACATTGCTGACCGTCGCAGAATCCGGTTGGGATGCTGAGGTAATGGCAATCGAAAATCCCTTTGGGCTAGGTTTTTTATCTGCGCTGTTTGCGTGCAGTCACATCACGGTTGTCAGCAAAAGCGGCAGTCTGTGTTGTGCTACGGCGGATATCTTGTCGTTCAAACCGGTTGCTGTTAAGCCGGTGCTGGACTGGGATGGCATGACGACGATCACTTTAACTGGGGTTGAGCTGGAACTGGAACGCATCGACAGCATTTTGCAAAATGTGGCGCGTGGTTTTCCGGTTCCGGTGATACTTAACGGTAAGGTTCTGGATCGGAAACATGCACTGGATTCAGGCCTTATGTTTATAGACACGGCAATCGGATCGGTGTATTTGTCGGGTGTGGATAGGCCGGATGGTGTACATAACGAGTTTGAGGTGTATTTACAAGGCTTGCCTGTGTACAGCTCTTACAGTTATTGCCAGCACTGGTTTTCAACACGACACCGGCATGTCATCCATCTGGATTCGGCCCGTTTTTATGCACGGCTACCGGATCGCGACAAGCTAATTGATGAAATTGATGTGGTCGCTCGGATAAAGGCTATTTTGACAGCGGAACTTGAGCGCCATTTTGTGGATCTTAAAGCGAAACTGCCTGCGGAAGACTTCATCCTGTTTTACGAGATGCTGCGCCATTGGCACCTATTGGCACTGCTCAATGATGTGCCGGTGGTGCCCAGGGAAGCCTTGTTAACCATCAATGATTATCCGGTATGTAATACGGAAATCTACACAGACTTTGTGTCCATGCCCGATAACGCCATGACCCGTGCAGAGATTGAGGCAGGTGAAGTGGTGTCCATGGGTGATGACATAGCGACCGATGGTGCCGCCCGCAACCTGTTTGCCTGGAAACGGGGCAGCCTGGTTTATAACGGCGGGCTGGACAGTGGCCATTGGATACATGCGCTGGTGCGAAATCTTAAGGATGAACCGCTGTCGCTTGAGCTGGTGGATGAAACCCACGCTGCCCAGTTTCAAGGTGATTGGGTTTGGGTAGGTGTGCGCTTTTGCGAAGCCTACCGGATTCGGATCGGTGATGATTGTGTTGAAATCAGCGACGATGCCTGTTACTTGGGCAGCGAAAACGAGGAGACCGTGATTGTACCGAAGAGTGATGCGTCGGGCTATGTCCTCAAGCAAATTTCAACGTACCGGAATGAGCATGACGATTTTCAGGAATCAGCGCACGAGGCGGATATGGCGGCTTTTGCGTCATTCGTGGTGGCCAATACCGCGAACGATCCTGCGGATGCCCTGCAACGGTTGTTGCCGGTTTTTGCAGGTTGTCCGTCTTTGTATGATAAGTCGTTTGTCGTCAACATTAATGCTGAAGGCCATGTGGCTTCGGTTGTTGCTGCTTGATCGGATGTTTACTTAACCTGAGATGTGAAATAAGGAGTTTTCATATCCGTTACCGATGTTTTTAGGGCATCAAAATACCAGTTACCCACGATTTTTGTGGGTAACTCGGTTTGAGTACCGTACACTTTTTAAATCAGGGCATAGTTAGCTAATTTCATGGCGTTACCCTTAAGTCTATGCTAAATGGGGGTAGCGCTAAGTTACTGGACAATAACCTTTTTAATAGGCGACACCCCAATTTGAAGAGGCTCAAATCACACCGTTTCTTACGATGGATCAATATCTGCCAGCCATTTTGTAAAGCATACCCTCCCAGATAGATCATCCAAATGTAAGCCAAGGCTGCTGCAATTAGTAATCGAGAAACTCGCTTTGGGCATTTTAGGCCGCTTTTATGCAAATTGAATCCTCGGCTTTTCATAACAGAGTTTCAATTCTGAAACGTTGGCAATACCAAAAATGTGCTTCATATGCCGTTTCAAAACTCGTTACCCAGAATATGGGATTTTTATGCGAGCTTCCCCACCATGCTACGGCATTGACAATTGCGCTACGCTTATCGGTAAACTCAAGTCCTCCAATGTAGACTGGCTTACCACCCCGATTAGGGCATACTTCAGGCAGCTGAAAACGTTCGCCTTCTTCGTATAAGGCAGCATCCTTACTGGTACGGCACACATAATGCCAGCCGAAACCTTTGATTGTGGTTAACCATCCTGGGCCATCAAATTCCCCATCTCCGAGACAGATAACATCTGCACCTATCGGTATGAGGGATTGCACCGCCCGGATCAGTTCAATGTGCATCGCCTCAGGAAAGTGGCCTTTTTTTCCTTTGCGAGTCATCCATAACACCGGAATAGCCCTTCCTTTATAGAGCACGCTAACCATTAAGGTGATACAGCCACTTCCTGTCGTACTGCCATCGATAATAAGAACTATCGTTTGCCGCGCAAGCGCCTTCAATATTTGTTTGATGTAAGGCAGGTAATACAGGTCAATATCAACCGACTCATTCTTCAGCCAGCGACGCAACTGCATGATCTTACTTTCTTCTTGGCCTGCTTTGGGTATTTCGCTGGCAACTTCAGATAGCTTTACCTCGCCACTTTGGACAATCCCACAAATAAATCCCACCATGACATTCAGGTGTCTTGCTTGGTTACCTTTCACATCAAAACCCAACACTTTGATTAATGCTTGATGTATTGCTCTATAAACCTTATGACAATTTGGCATGGTGAATTTGCATAAAAATTCACTAAATTATCAAACTGTTAAAAAATCGCAAGGGGCTTTCAAAAAGTGTACGGTAGTGAAAACTCGGTTATATGTAGCTTTGGCTCCGAAATTAACTTTAACGGTGCGATAGGGGTGTGCTATTTGATACATTCCCAAACAACAAAGCCATCCACAACAAAGGTCGCAATGATATAATTTTAGACTTAAGTGACCTGAGGTATAAATAAATCTGGCGTATGCCGAAGTTTGATTAGTACGTTGAAGAAGGGAGGAGGAAATTGATTATTTTTTATTTGTTTAGTTTGGCGATTTGTGTAATTTGGGTGTATATGCTGGTATATCTTAACTATACGATGAATTCCTTACCTGTACTTAAAAAGCAAGTAAAACCAGCCAATTATGACGATGCTGAACTCGCCATGGTGAGTATCATTATTCCTGCCTGTAATGAAGAGGAACACTTGGAAGAGTCTTTACTTTCGCGTCTTAATCAAGATTATCCTCGATTCGAGTTAATTGTTATTAATGACCGCTCAACCGACGGGACAAAAGCGATCATAGATCGAATTGCAGCAATGGACGGCAGACTGAGACCCATTGATATTACCGAATTACCTAATGGCTGGCTCGGCAAGGTACATGCGTTACATCAAGGTGTCAAGTTGGCAAAAGGAGAATGGTATTTATTCAGCGATGCTGATATTACCTTTAAACCAGACATGTTACGGTCGGCTGTCTATTATGCACAAAGCCAACAGGTTCAACATTTGACGTGTCTACCAGAAGCAGAGCTGTACAACGACTTTTGGCTAGATGTTACCTGTATTGGATTTTTATTATTGTTTTGTAATGCTGCGCGAATTCCGGATATTAATGAAAATAAAGGGAATAACGCCATTGGCATCGGTGCGTTTAATTTAGTTGAAGCCAAGGTATTTAATCAGACCAAAGGATTTGAGTGGCTGAAAATGGAACCGGCCGATGATATGGGTGTTGGCTATATGCTCAAGCAACATGGTGCAAAATCCAGAGTGGCGGATGGCTTGGGACTCATAAAGTTTGCCTGGTATGAAAATCTCAGCCAAGCGTTTAGCGGTTTGGAAAAAAACACCTTCGGTCCCGGTTCGCAATACAGTTACTTTAAACAAATAGGGATTGTGTTGTTCTTGTTGGCTATGGGGCTTCTGCCCTCCGTTGCATTGGCGCTGGGTATGCTTAGTGGCGATGTTATTCTGATGGGAATTGGCTCTTTGGCTTGGTTAACCAATATCATCGTTGCTTTTGTTGTACCCAAAGAATCGAATAAGGAAATCCCCTTCTATCTGCTGCTGCCTATCGGCATCCTGTTAATTGCCACTATCATGGCCAACGCGGCTTGGAAGTGTTTTCAAAACCGTGGGGTCTATTGGCGGGGAACATTGTATCCTGTAGAGCAATTAAGGGCGGGGCAAAGAGTAAAGCTGTAAGGTTTTGTTGGTCGCTGCCAGGCAACGTTACAAATTTTAGCGGTAGCTGATAGGGGTTAATTAACGCCAAATTATATAACTGATGTTACGCAGCCCGTAATTTCTGCAACTCTTCATATGCCATCTGGTTGGCTTTGATGAATAGCTTAGTCCGTAGTGCAAAATGGTTGGCCTTGTGTTTTATCTTCAGACATTCCAGTTTGAATACGGCATAGATCGACATGAAGACATGGTTATTCTGGGTGGTAACAGTGCGGGTCGGTGACTTTGCCAACCCTGCATTGGATTTTAATGATTTATGGAACTCCTCGACTTTCCACCGTTTTTGGTAGATCGTGGCGACTTGTTCGCCGTTGCACGCCAAATCACTGCATACCAGATTCAATAGGCCGATGCTGCCGTCTTTGGGGTAAGTTTAAACAAACGACAGAATTGTTTCATAGGATTTTGAGCAACGACAAGACGTAAACTGTCAGTGTATTTACCTTGCCTCTCAGCCGTTGCTGTACTATTCGATGAATACCTGAAATTATGGCTTATTTTGTAATAAAACATATAGGAATATCAGACAGTTTCGTCTAATTTTATTTATCGGTTAAACGTTCGTTTTTTCTATGCCTTTCGAGTTACTGAGTGATGATGGTAACGGCTTCCCAAAAAACAGCAGGTTAAACATGGTTAAAATTGGGAAGCTTGAAAGTAGCCTAACGCCACGCCATCTCTAGTTTTTAAAGAAATTCTATGAAACAATTCTGTCGTTTGTTTAAACGTACCCATCACTTTAGATTTTTCTTTTTCTCGGATTGTTCTTTGCCATTTAAATGCGGTTGACTTAATTTCATATTTCTAATATATTGGAAATATGAAATTAAATATTGCTGTCAAAGCCTTGGCTGCCATTGCCCAGGAAACCCGTCTTTCTTTGTTCCGATTGCTTGTGCAAACAGGGGAATCAGGTCTTCCGGCAGGGCTAATTGCCAAGGAGTTAAACATCCCTAATGCCACCTTATCTTTTCACCTAAAAGAATTGTCCAATGCAGGGCTAATTACCGCTCGGCAGGAAAGCCGTTTTATCTACTATGCCGCCAATTTCGCAGCCATGAATGAACTGTTAGGCTTTCTCACAGAAAATTGTTGTGCCGGTGCTTCGTGCGGTGTTGAAACGCCTTGTTGCGAAGAAGGCGCTTAACCTTTTGATGTTCTTAACAGGAAACCCACTTTCATGAAACGCTTCCATGTCCATCTATCTGTCAGCAACCTTGCTGAAAGCATCGGCTTCTACTCGGCTTTATTCGGTACTGGGCCGAGTGTAACGAAACCCGATTATGCAAAATGGATGTTAGATGATCCGCGAATAAATTTTGCGATTTCCGAACGTGGTGCCAAAGCCGGACTGGATCATTTAGGAATCCAGGTAGATTCAGACAATGAACTGGAAGCGTTGAATCAACAGCTCACCAAGGCCTCCTTACAGGTTGAAGAACAGAAAGCGGCGGCTTGCTGTTACAGCGAAAGCAATAAATATTGGACGATTGATCCCCAAGGCATTGCCTGGGAAACGTTGAGCGAGCCACCACCGCAAACGCAAGTGGTGATGGATTCACCCACAGGGCTCCCTCATTAAAAATAGCAACCCAACCAACAGGATTTAAGATAATAGCGGCATAAACAATGATCAAGGATGAGGAAGAAATGGATTTTTTAGATATTTTTGGCCAGCTCGACGATCCCCGGATTGAACGAAAAAAGTTGCATCCGATGCCCGAAATACTACTGCTGACGTTATGCGCAGTGATCTGCGGGGCAGAAAGCTGGGATGACATAGAGATGTTTGGCAAATCGAAGTTGATGTTTTTACGCCAGTATCTGCCGTATGAGTCCGGTGTTCCGAGCGACGACACCTTGCGGCGGTTTTTCCGTGCCATTGATACCACCCAGTTCCAACACCTTTTTATCCAATGGGTTAAGGAATGGCTCAGCCCTGAAGTGGCGGGCAAGGTGGTGGCGATTGATGGCAAAACGCTACGCGGCAGCCATGAGGGCGGGCAGTCACCCATACACTTAGTGTCAGCCTTTGCCAGCGAAGCGGGAATCGTATTAGGACAGGTTAAAACCAGTGAGAAATCCAACGAGATCACCGCCATTCCTGAGCTATTGGAATGGTTGGATGTACGCGGTGCCATCGTCACCATTGATGCCATGGGCTGCCAAAAGGCTATTGCCGAGAAAATCATCGATAAAGGCGGCGATTACTTGTTGGCACTCAAAGGCAATCAAAGCGGCCTACATGATGATGTGCGCCTGCATTTTGAACAGCCCGCCCCCACGTCGTTGACCCGGATGAGCCACGCAGAAACCATTGATAAAGGTCATGGGCGAATTGAAGTCCGGCAGTGCCGATTGAGTACAGACATTGAATGGCTCAAGGAGCGCCATCCTGAGTGGAAAAATTTAAGCAGTATTATCGCGATTGACAGTGAGCGGCTCATCGGCGACACGACAACCCGGGAAACCCGATACTTTATTAGCAGCTCGCAGGCACCGGCAGCTCGGATGCTGGCCGCCGTGCGTTTGCACTGGGGCATAGAAAACCAGCTCCATTGGGTACTGGACATGTCGTTCGGTGAAGACCAAAGCCGCATACGCAAAGACAATGCCCCCGCCAATGTCGCCATTATCCGCCATGCGGCCTTGAACATGATCAGGCAAGCTCCAAAGAAACGCATGAGTGTCAAACGTATGCGCAAGGCGGCTGGTTGGGATGACTCTCTTTTAACCGAGGTTTTGGCTCAGGTATTTTAATGAGGTAGCCCTGGATTCACCCATTGAATTGAACGCGCCTACTTTGTCTGAATTGGTTGATGGCATCGCGGCGGATGGGCACGGCTTGGTGATGTTAATGGGCAAAGGCGGCGTGGGTAAAACGACATTAGCCGCCGCCATTGCGGTGGAATTGGCGCACCGTGGCTTGCCAGTGCATTTGACCACTTCAGACCCGGCAGCGCATTTAACTGAAACTTTGAATGGCGCTTTGGATAATCTAACCGTCAGTCGCATAGACCCACACGCCGAGACGGAACGCTACCGTCAACACGTTTTAGAAACTAAAGGTGCAAAACTGGATGCCCAAGGTCGCGCGTTGTTGGAAGAAGATTTGCGTTCACCTTGCACCGAAGAAATTGCGGTATTTCAAGCCTTTTCGCGCATTATTCGTGAAGCAGGCAAAAAATTTGTGGTGATGGACACCGCACCTACCGGACACACGTTATTGCTGCTTGATGCAACAGGCGCGTATCACCGTGAAGTCGAACGCCAAATGAGCAGCGGCCTACATTACCTAACCCCGATGATGCAGTTGCAAGACCCGAAACGAACCAAAGTGTTACTGGTAACGCTGGCTGAAACTACGCCAGTTTTAGAAGCGGCAAACTTGCAAGTCGATTTGCGTCGCGCTGGAATTGAGCCTTGGGCTTGGATTATCAATAACAGCGTGGCATTAGCCCAACCTCATTCGCCATTATTACGTCAGCGGGCTTTAAACGAACTCGACAAAATCGCGTCAGTGGCCGACGGCTATTCCCAACGCTACGCCGTCGTTCCGTTGCTTAAAAAAGAACCTGTTGGCATTGATTGCTTGCTGGAATTATCGGGTTACGGCGTAGATTGAAACGCTCAGAAAGCGTTATTAACTGATTACAACCCAAAGGAAAATCTATGAAAAATAAGCGCATCAGCTTAATGGTGTCTCATTTAAAGTTGCTAAAGAAACCCTACAAGCTGGTTATAATCTTTTGAGTGTCGCCGAATTGAAACAGATGATTGATGTTAAAGAAGACTTTGTGCTTATCGATGCGCACCCTACAGAGGAATACAATCTGGCATACATTGATGGCGCACGGCATTTCGGTTTTCAATCCAATCATTTGGGGAATTGGGAAAAGGACGTGGCAATGCCTAATAATCCTACGAAAGAGGATTATCGTGCCGTACTAGGGAGTGATAAAAACAAGAAAATCGTTATTTATTGCGGTCTTACTAAGTGCGGCCGCTCACATAATGCTGCCTCTTGGGCAAAAAAACTCGGCTATACCAATTTGTATCGTATGCCAGGCGGTATTTCCGCATGGATAGACGCAGGTTATTCTTACAAAACTAATCTGAATAAATAACTCGTAAACGAAATAAAGTTTGCCCATCATTAAGATGGGCATTAATTCGCTAAATAGGTTGTTATGTCCGAAAGAAAAAAATTAAGGTTTTTAGATCGTTTTTTAACGTTGTGGATTTTTCTAGCGATGGCGTTTGGTGTAGGTTTGGGTTATTTTTTGCCCGAAAGTAGCGCGTTTTTTAATTCGTTTTCCAGTGGCACCACCAATATTCCCTTAGCAATCGGGCTAATTTTGATGATGTACCCGCCGTTGGCAAAAGTGAATTACAGCAAGATCGGCACGGTGTTTTCCAATCTCAAACTCATTGGCGTAACCTTGTTTTTGATTTGGGTTATTGCGCCCTTGGTGATGTTTTCGTTGGCGATTATTTTCCTGAAAAATCAGCCTGAATACATGATGGGTTTGATGCTGATTGGTATTGCCCCTTGTATTGCGATGGTGATTGTATGGAGTGAACTTGCAGGCGGCAATAGGGAATACACCGCTGGCTTGGTCGCTATCAACAGCATTCTGCAAGTATTGTTTTACAGTGTTTATGCCTATATTTTTATTACTTGGTTGCCGCCGTTATTGGGTTTAAAGGGTTTTGAAGTTGATATTACTATTCGTCAAATTGCCCAAAGCGTGGCTATTTATTTAGGCATTCCGTTTGTTGCGGGTATCTTGAGCCGCTTTGCTTTAATTAAATGGAAAGGCGAGGCGTGGTACGAACAAGTTTATCTACCGCGTATTTCGCCCATTACATTAATAGCGCTGTTATTTACCATCGTGTTGATGTTCAGCTTGAAAGGCCAATTGATTGTCGCAATCCCATTAGATGTGTTGCAAATTGCGCTACCGTTAGCCATTTATTTCGCTGTTATGTTTTTCAGCAGCTTTGGCTTGGCGTACTATTTTGAAAAAGACTACGCCAAAAATGTATCCGTTGCTTTCACTGCTGCCGGAAATAATTTTGAACTTGCCATTGCGGTAGCCATTGGTGTGTTTGGCATTAACAGTGGCCAGGCGTTTGCGGGGGTTATTGGCCCTCTTATTGAAGTACCGGCATTAATTTTATTGGTTAATGTCGCTTATTGGTTTAAAACGAAGTTTTATTCGACGCAAATCTCAAACTATCGGGTCACGAAGCGGTAATTGTGGCGTTTAACGTATGGGTGTCAACGCTGGGTTTTTGGTTAACACGCTCAAGGAAGATTGGGGGGCACGATTGGGAACTGGAACAGCAAGTACCCGTTAAGAAAAAACCGTTGGAACTGTGGCAACAGAACGGTTTTGCCAGTGAAAAAGAGTACAACAATTTCATGTACCGTAAGCAAATGGAAAAATACGGCAAATTTGAAGAATGCGGCTTGGCCGTATAATTAGCTTTTTGATTTTTAATTCAATCTGTTGTTTATTGTTTGCGGTTTTTTAATCAATGTGAGTATAATCGATTAACTTTTATTTGAAATGAATCGCCATGAATAGCCGTGTTGTTACTGCCCATATCCCTGTTGACCTTGCCGAGCAAGTTGACTTGCTGTCTACACGGCTCGACCGCCCAAAAGGTTGGATCGTCCGACAGGCATTGACTTCCTGGGTTGCATTGGAAGCCAAACGCCATCAGCTCACGCTGGAAGGTTTGGCCGATGTGGATGCGGGTCGCGTGGTTGATCATGCGTCTGTTGCAGCTTGGGCTGAAAGCCTCGATCATTCGGGGTAATGCCTTTGGTTCTCCAGTGGACAACGAGTGCCAACCGTGATTTGGTTCGCCTTCATGCCTTTCTTCATCCGGCCAACCCACGTACTGCGGCCAAAATCGTACAAAAGTTGGTGGCTTCCGCTGAACAACTTCGTACCTATCCTCAGCTGGGTGAGCGGCTTACTGAATTTGAACCACACGAGGTGAGGCGCTTGGTTGTCGGTGACTATGAGCTGCGCTACGAGGTGGTGGAGACACTCATTACGGTTTTGCGCCTTTGGCACGGCAGGGAAGATAGGTAAACCTAACGGGTTTTTAAATATTTTTATAGCTAATAAGCTAATAAATTTATTATTTACTGATGTTACGCACCAATTTTTAAAAATCAATAAGTTACGAATTTTTGAATTTGCTACAGCCATTGATTCTTCTGACCGACTGCGTAACATCAGTTATTTATATATTGCTGTACGCTTTTTGTTGAAACATTGAGAGGGTTAAATTGAGCACTCAATGAGTAACTACTTAGCGCTTTGCAAAATGGCTATAATCAATTTATTCCAAGTGATTACAGTAATTTGTTAACCAATTATGTTAATTGTAAAAGAATGCTGCCAACGATTTATCTAGTGGTGTATTATTAGGCAAATGGATATTCTACGAAACTGCAAAACTTGGCTCTCTTTTGTACTGATACTAACAGTTCTGACCCATTTTGGTTTTGGTCATCAGGATGTTTCACCGTTTGTGCTGTGTTTTGGTGCAGACGGTCATGTTGCGGTAGAACGCGTTGCACAAGAACAGCATGACAAGGCTAAAGTTTCATTTAAAAGCGAAGCCAAAACCTATTTTGCTAACAGTAATTCACCCTGCTTCTCGCCCTGTGCCGATATTCCTTTGGACGGCGATGCTCACACGCCACTGCCTTTAGATGTGTCAAAAATAGCGTTTGATATAGGATTTTTACCGCTATTTTTCTTAATTTCACTGGTTCTGTATTCTCCCAGGCTGATAACCAGGCAGCCGTTCTTTTTTGCCCCGCTGTTTACCGATTCACGGTTGTTGGCTTTACGCAGCACCGTTCTTTTGATTTAACGCCCTCTCCCTAGCCCGTATTAACCCAGCCCAATTGTTTTGGGCTGCTATGCGTTTTATTTATGCTGTGGAGAAAATTAATATGTTTTCAAATGCGATTAGCCGTAAACAATGGCTAGCTATTGCCCTGATTATCATCGTGGGGGTGATATTAAGTCTTTTTATTCTTAGGATTGACAAAGCCATGCCAGAAGGCGAACCAAGCCAAGCGGAAACCCAAACACCTACCGAACCAAACCATGATGAGCTTCCTGCAAAACAAGAGGGCAAAATTGCGCTGACTGATGAACAAATCAAAGAAACTGGCATCACAACGCAAACCGCAGATGCAGCACACATCAAAAGCGTTGTAACGCTTCCTGGTGAAATTCGCTTTAATGAAGATAAAACCGCTCATGTTGTACCCCGTCTCGGCGGTGTGGTTGAAAGTGTTTCTGCCAACCTGGGGCAACAGGTTAAAAAAGGTCAACTCTTAGCCGTTATCGCCAGCACGGGACTCACCGACTATCGTAGCGATTTGCTTTCTACCCAGAAGCGGTTGGACTTGGCGCGGGTCACTTATCAACGGCAAAAGATGTTATCAGATGAAGGTGTTTTAGCGAAAAAAGACTACCTGCAAGCTCAAGAAGCTCTACGAGAAGCGGAAATTGCTGTGCATAACGCCCAACAAAAATTAATCGCGTTAGGCACAAATCCAAAGGCAGTGACTCAAGCCGTCGAACTAAACCGCTATGAAATCCGCGCCCCGTTTGACGGCATGATTGTTGAAAAACATATCGCGTTGGGGGAGGCGGTTAAGGAAGATGCCAGTATCTTTATGATTTCCGACCTATCGTCAGTTTGGGCAGAAATCATGGTTTCCGCCAAAGACCTTAATCTGGTTAAAGTGGGAGAAAAAGTCACGATTAACGCCACCGCGCTTGATTCTTCAGCAATCGGTACGGTGTCGTATGTAGGCGCACTGATGGGCGAGCAAACCCGCACAGCTAAAGCTCGCGTAACGCTGGCTAATCCTCAAATGGTGTGGCGACCTGGCTTGTTTATTTCAGTTGACGTGGCTGCCAAAGAAATTGAAGTCCCCATCACGGTCTTCTCCGATGCTATCCAAACGATTAATGACAAGCCTGTTGTTTTTATTCGCGTATCCGATGGATTTATTGCTCAGGAGGTTAAAACGGGTTTGTCTGATGGCAAAGTTACCCAAATCTTGGCAGGGCTTAAATCAGGAACACCCTACGCTGTAAACGGCAGCTTTGTTCTTAAGGCAGAACACGGCAAAAGTAGCGTTGAAGAGGATTGAGGATTTTACGATGTTTGAAAAACTGATTCATTTAGCGATTGAGCAGCGGTGGCTAGTTATTTTAGCTGTATTGGCTATGGCAGTACTTGGGGTTTTTAATTACCAGAACCTGCCTATTGATGCCGTCCCAGATATTACTAACGTGCAGGTACAAATTAATACCAGCGCAGCGGGTTACTCTCCTTTGGAGACTGAGCAGCGCATCACTTATCCTATTGAAACCGTGATGGCAGGGCTGCCGCAGCTAGAACAAACCCGCTCATTATCCCGCTACGGCTTATCCCAAGTGACTGTGATTTTTCACGATGGCACGGATATTTATTTTGCACGGCAACTGGTCAATCAGCGCATTCAAGAGGCTAAAGACAAACTTCCCGCAGGTATCACGCTAGCTATGGGTCCTATTTCAACAGGGTTGGGTGAAATCTATTTGTGGACGGTTGAAGCCAAAAAAGGCGCGAAAAAAACCGATGGCTTACCTTACACAGCCACTGATTTACGCGAAATTCAGGACTGGATTATTAAACCGCAGTTGCGCAATGTGCCAGGTGTTACCGAGATTAACTCGATTGGTGGGTTTGCCAAACAATATCAGGTCGCGCCTAACCCTGAAAAACTGATTTCTTACGGTTTAACCTTACAAAATATTGTCACCGCACTGGAGCGTAATAATAACAATGTGGGGGCGGGCTATATCGAAAAACACGGTGAACAATATCTGATTCGTGTACCTGGGCAAGTCCGTTCGATGGAAGAGATTGGCAACATTATTTTAAGCAATGTGCAAGGCGTACCTATCCGTATTCATGATGTAGGCAAGGTTGAAATCGGTCGGGAACTGCGCACGGGAGCGGCGACTGAAAATGGTCACGAAGTGGTGTTAGGTACAGTGATGATGCTGATTGGGCAAAATAGCCGCAGCGTTTCGCAAGCGGTGGCTAAAAGAATGACTGAGATTAATCGCAGCTTGCCAGAGGGAATTCAGGCGGTGACGGTTTATGACCGAACGGTACTGGTTGATAAAGCCATCAACACCGTGAAAAGGAATTTAACCGAAGGGGCGATTTTAGTCATTGTGATTTTGTTCCTATTTTTGGGAAATATTCGTGCCGCGCTTATCACGGCAATGGTGATTCCTTTGGCTATGCTATTTACTTTTACTGGCATGGTAACGTATCAAGTCAGTGCTAACCTGATGAGTTTAGGTGCGCTGGACTTTGGCATCATTATTGATGGGGCGGTGGTGATTGTTGAAAACTGTGTGCGGCGGCTTGCTCATGCCCAAACGCATCACGGACGTTCATTGACTCGCAGTGAGAGTTTTCATGAAGTGTTTATCGCAGCCAAAGAAGCGCGGCGGGCATTATTATTCGGTCAGCTCATTATCATGGTGGTGTATTTGCCCATTTTTGCCTTGACGGGCGTGGAAGGCAAAATGTTTCACCCGATGGCTTTTACGGTGGTGATCGCTTTGTTGGGAGCGATGATACTCTCAGTGACCTTTATTCCAGCGGCTGTGGCTCTTTTTATGGGCGATAAAGTTTCAGAAACAGAAAACAGGCTGATGCAAACCGCTAAACGTCTCTATGCGCCGATACTTGACAGTGTAATGAGCAACAAGTCGGTGATATTAACTTTTGCACTGGTCATGGTGATGTTGTCAGGCTTGTTGGCTACACGGATGGGCAGCGAGTTTGTCCCCAGCTTGAATGAAGGCGATTTTGCGATTGGAGCGATGCGTATTCCAAGCACCAGTTTGTCACAATCGCTTGCCATGCAGCAACGCATTGAAACAACCTTAATGCAGCAGTTTCCAGAAATTGAACGGGTATTTGCGCGTACTGGTTCAGCGGAAATTGCCTCTGACCCCATGCCGCCTAATGTATCAGATGGTTACGTTATGCTTAAACCGCAGGAACAATGGCCTGAACCGAAAAAAACAAGGGATGAGCTGCTTGCAGCAATTCAGGCAACACTTGAAAAACAGCCAGGTAATATTTATGAATTTTCCCAGCCTATCCAACTGCGTTTTAACGAGTTGATTTCAGGGGTACGCAGTGACGTGGCAATCAAAGTATTTGGTGACGATATGAATACCATGAATGACACAGCGACTCAAATCGCCTCCGTGATTAAAACTATTCAGGGCGCATCCGAGGTCAAAATCGAACAAACCACGGGTTTGCCGATGCTGACGGTTAATATTGACCGCGAAAAAACCGCGCGTTATGGCTTGAATATTGGCGATGTGCAGGATACGGTGACTACTGCAATGGGGGGAACAAAAGCGGGAACTTTGTTTCAGGGCGACCGCCGTTTTGATATTCTGGTTCGTTTGCCCGATGAGTTGCGCAATGATTTGAAAGCTCTCAACAGGCTACCGATTGCATTGCCACAATCCCAAGCGGGTAATGCCAGTACAACATCCATTCCGCTGGCTGAAGTGGCAAATCTTGAATTAGCTCCAAGTCCCAACCAAATCAGCCGCGAGAACGGTAAACGCCGTGTTGTGGTTACGGCTAACGTGCGTGGTCGTGATATTGGTTCGTTTGTTGCCGAAGCCGAACAACAGTTACAGCAGCACATTAAGATTCCAGCGGGCTATTGGGTGACGTGGGGCGGACAATTCGAGCAGTTGCAATCAGCCGCACAACGCCTGCAAATTGTCGTGCCAGTGGCATTATTGTTAGTCTTTACCTTGCTGTTTATGATGTTTGGGAACGCCAAAGACGGCTTATTGGTTTTTAGCGGCATTCCCTTTGCGCTGACAGGGGGAGTGGTTGCACTGTGGTTGCGGGATATTCCACTGTCCATTTCAGCGGCAGTGGGTTTTATTGCGCTGTCGGGGGTTGCAGTTCTTAACGGCTTGGTGATGATTGCCTTTATTCGTAGTTTGCGTGAGCAGGGAATGTCACTGGATAAGGCCATTATTGAGGGGGCATTGACCCGATTAAGGCCGGTACTGATGACCGCATTAGTCGCTTCATTCGGTTTTATCCCGATGGCGATTGCCACGGGAACCGGGGCTGAAGTCCAGCGGCCTTTGGCTACCGTGGTGATCGGCGGTATCTTGTCATCCACCATGCTGACTTTGTTAGTGTTGCCGATCCTCTACTGGTTTGCCCATAGAAGGGACATCGATAATGACAAGCCGACTGCCGAAACAATAACTGCCTCAACGAAGGAGTAAATAAAAATGCAAGCGACGCTAAACATTTTGGGGTTCGCGCTTTATCCGGCTATGGCAATTATGATGGGGGGTGTCGTTGCGCTTTGGCGACCGATGAAACCATCGGTCATCAGTGGCCTGCAACATTTTGCCGCCGGGATATTGTTTTGTGTCCTCGCCACCGAATTGTTGCCTGACCTGTTGCACCGGAAGATGCCGTGGGTGACGCTGATCAGTTTCAGTTTGGGCTGTGCTGTTATGTTAATCATCAAGCATTTCTCTGAACAAGCCGAGCAAAAAAGCGTTGCTCAGGATTCCCAATCCACCAGTCTTATCATGGTATTAGGCATCGATATTTTACTTGATGGGTTGATTATTGGCTTCGGTTTTGTTGCTGGCCAAAAACAAGGGCTGTTGCTGACTATCGCGCTAGCACTGGAACTATTGTTTCTAGGCTTGTCGGGGGCGGTTTCCTTACGCGGGGCGGGCGCGGACAATAAGCATATAATGCTCATCACGGCAGGTTTTGCGTTGTTGCTATTGTCAGGATCACTGGTCGGTGTGACCTTACTGAGCGGTGCCTCGGATACTTTATTGGATGCCGTTCTCGCCTTCGCCTTGGCGGCTTTGCTCTATCTGGTAGTTGAAGAATTGCTTGTTGAAGCGCACGAAGTACCGGAAACCAGCACACAGACCGCCATGTTTTTTGTCGGCTTCATCCTGTTGTTGATGATTGAGATGTTTATTTAATGCTTGTTAACGACATTTAGATGTTAGCTTTCCTGGAAAGAAACCAGAATTTATTCGAGGATTTGCCGCCAATTGCGTACTGTCCCTTAACTTATCGGGTGCAAGAATCATGAACTCAAACCATCAAGCTGAAAAGCCCCACTGTTGTGCAGGGGAACATCCACAAACCCATCAAGCCATCGAAGCCAAGTCTGCATCTGGTATGACGTTCAAAGTCGAAGGGCTGGACTGTGCCGAAGAGGTTGCTACTTTAAAAAATGCCATCGGCCCGATAGTGGGCGGTGGTGACAAGCTGGCCTTTGATGTCTTGAATGGCCGGATGACGCTTTTGCCGGATGCCGAAGTTGCTACTGAAAAAGCCATTATTAAAGCGGTGGCCGCGACCGGCATGAAAGCCACCCGCTGGCAAGCTGGACAACCGCAAGCAGATGAAACCCATCTGCACCGCTCAAAAACGGTTTATACCTTGTTAAGCGGCTTATTTATTGTGGTTGGCATGTTGATCCATATCGCTCTGGCCGGTGGTTTTTCCGATATCCAAACCTTACTTAGCCACCCTGAAACTTGGTCGCCAAAATGGGAGGTTGTCACGCAATACCTGACTAGCTTGCTGAATGCACATACACAGCAAGCGATGCCCTTGCCTGAAAAAATCGCCTTTGCTTTGGCGGTTATTTTTGGTGTCCGGCATGTCATTGTTAAGGCATTTTATGCCTTGAAGCGATTGCGTGCCGATATGAATCTATTGATGACGGTTGCTGTTATCGGCGCAATGTTCATTGATGAATGGTTTGAAGCGGCCACCGTGAGTTTTCTGTTCGCCCTGTCGCTGGCGATAGAAAGCTGGAGCATTGGCCGCGCCCGCCACGCGGTTGAAGCGTTATTGGATTTGGCTCCGTCTACGGTGAAGGTCAAGGATGAAACTGGACAGGAACGTATAGTACCCGCCGCAGAAGTGGCTATCGGAACCCGTTTCATTTTAGCGCCCGGCGATAAGATTCCATTGGATGGTGAGGTGATGGCGGGGGTTAGTTCCGTGAACCAAGCGCCGATCACGGGCGAAAGCATGCCTGTGAGCAAGCAAACCGGCGATGAAGTCTATGCCGGCAGCATCAACGGCGAAGGCACACTGGAAGTCCGGTCAAGCAAACTCGCCACGGACACTACCCTGGCGCAAATCACTAAAATGGTCGGTGAAGCACATAACAAGCGGGCGGAAGCGGAACAATGGGTTGAGAAGTTTGCCCGTATTTACACGCCCGCCGTGATGGTTGTAGCCCTAGCCGTATTTGTTATCCCGCCGTTATTTTTCGGGGGCATCTGGAACGAGTCGTTCTACCATGCCCTGGTGTTATTGGTGATTGCCTGCCCTTGTGCGTTAGTGATCTCCACACCGGTCAGCATTGTCGCGGCCTTGGCCTGCGCTGCCCGACAAGGGGTGCTGGTGAAAGGCGGTATCCATATCGAAACACCGGCCCGTCTCAAGGCGATTGCCTTTGATAAAACCGGCACGCTGACCCGTGGCGAGCCAATTGTCACGGGGGTTTACCCGTTTAACAACCACAGTGAAGCAGAATTGCTAAGCCGTGCGGCCGCATTGGAAGCCCGCAGCAGCCATCCGCTGGCGAAAGCCATTTTAAAATACACGGAAGACCTGGGCATTAAAGTAGCCAGCGCCGACAACGTGACGGTTTTACCCGGCAAAGGCATCACCGGGCTTTTTAATGGCACGGAATTCTGGCTGGGTTCACGCCGTTATCTATTGGAGCGCAGCCAGGAAGTCAAAGAAATCAGTATAAAAGCAATTGAACTTGAACAGACGGGGCAAACCGTCATTGCTATCGGCAATGACCGGCACATTTGCGGTCTCATTGCCGTCGCTGATCAGCCACGAGACGATATTAAAGCCATTTTGCAAGCCCTGCGGCACAATGGAATCCAGCATTTGGCCATGTTGACCGGCGACAACCAAGTGACTGCCAATAATATCGCGGCACAGATCGGCATTGATGAGGTTTACGCGGAATTGCTACCCGCCGACAAAGTTGAGGTCATCACGCAACTGGTCGAAAAATACGGACAGGTGGCGATGATTGGCGATGGTGTCAATGATGCCCCTGCACTGGGCCGAGCTAATCTGGGGATCGCGATGGGCGTATTGGGTTCGGATGCAGCCATCGAAATCGCGGATATTGCCCTCATGGGCGATGACCTTGCCAAGCTTCCTTGGCTGATCGCGCATTCCAAAAGGACATTGGCCATCATCCGGCAAAATATTACTTTTGCCCTCGCCGTTAAAGCCGCCTTCGCCCTGTTAGCTTTTGCAGGACTGGCAACCTTATGGGAAGCCATTGCCGCTGATATGGGGGCTTCTTTGTTGGTCGTTGCAAACGGGTTGAGACTGCTTCGGTTAAAAAGTATTTAACAGCATCAATCCTGTTGTATTAAATCAGGATAAACGTAGCAATAAATTGCTGTTTATCTTTTCGTATGCTAGATTATAAAGCGACTGGTTTTCAATTCAGAGAGGTTTTGTGATAACAGCGTTGCATTCCAAAAGAAACCGCCCTTACCTGCACACGTTAGTGTTCGTGTTGCTGGTGAGCTGGATTTCTTTTGCCATTTCGGCGACCTGTACCATGTCTATGCCCTCGGCATTGTCGGCAATGCCCGAACACATGCAGGGATGTTCTGATTTAGGCACACTTGAATATTCACATCACCAAGACCATGCCGCCAAGTCTGTGCCAGATTGCACGCTCAAGCCCTGCCTTGAGTCGCAAACCAGTTCGTTCCCCGATTTTAACCGTTTAGCCAACCCCGAGCTGCCGGTTTTTATTCTGGGTCTCATTTGGACGTTTTGGTGCTTATTCCTTACCTACCCGCCGCTACAAGTTCCTCGTAAAACCGATCCGCCACTTGGACGACGGGTTTTGCTCATCTATCGATTCTGTAGACTGCTGAATTAGCCAACCCTTTAAATCGAACCGCGCCACACCCTTAAAACGGTTTGGTGTACTGTAGTTCCGCGCTTGCGGGGCTTATTTTTTCCGATTTGAGAGGGAAACTCAATGTTTCTTGTTATTTGTCCGTGGCTATTGCGTCGTGCTTATCCGGCGTGGACGGCTGTATTTTTTGGGCTGGCGTTGTTTTCGCCCGGCCTGGTCTTTCATGTTCCAACTGGCACATTCCATGTGGGGTGGGTTGAGGCAGTAGCTGAAACGCACGCCGCTAAAAGGGGCGAATCCATTCTGACACTAGCCCAGGCGATTGAAATTGCCCTTAACGGCAATCCCGGACTGGCGGAAATCAAGGCGCGTGCCGAAGCGATGGCCGCGATTCCGTCACAGGAAGGTAGCCTCCCCGATCCACAAATCAGCTTTAATGCGATGAGTTTGCCGGTTAATAGCTTTAACACCCGGCAAGAAGATATGACGCAAATGAGTTTTGGCCTTTCTCAAGCCATCCCTTTTCCCGGCAAACTGGCGTTGCGCGAACAGGCGGCGAGGTACGAGGCGATTGCTGCAACGCTCAATGCCGACGAGTTGCGCCTGGCGTTGTTAAGCGATGTCAAAACCCTGTGGTGGCAAATTTTTTATCTGGATCGGGCGCAGGAGATTGTGGATAACAATCACAATCTGCTACAGCAATTTGTTGCTATCGCCAGAACCAAATATGAAGTAGGCGAAGGCTTGCAACAAGATGTGTTGCTGGCCCAACTGGAATTATCCAAACTGCTGGATCAAAAAATCAGCCTGACCGGGATGCGGCGTAGTACTGTTGCCAAACTCAACGCACTGCTGGATCAACCCGCTAACAACTCGGTGCAACTCCCCGCAACGATAGAATTGCGGCTGCCGAAAATCAGGGCGGAAGATCGGCTTTATCAGGAAGCCGAAACCTCAAGGCCGCTACTGGAAAGCGAACGCCAAGGGATTAACGCGGCACAATCAAAGCTGTCGCTGGCTAAAAAAGATGTGCTGCCTGATTTTACTGTCGAAGCGGCTTATGGCGCTCGCAATAACATGCCTGACGGTAGCAGGCGCTCAGATTTACTGAGTTTTGGTGTCAGCATGAACCTGCCGATTTTCGCAGGCAGAAAACAGGCCAAAGCCATTGATCAGCGCAAGAGCGAACTCATGCAACAACGCTATGCCCTGCAGGATCAATGGAATGCAGTCCGTTCGCAAATCTCACAAAGTCACAGTGATTACCAGCGTGCTAATCAGCAGTTTGTGCTGTTTGATACCGGCATCGTGCCACAGGCGCGGCAGACTGTTGCTTCCATGCTGGTCGGTTACCAGGTCAACAAGGTTGATTTCCTTAACCTGGTACGCAGCCAAATAACATTGTTCGAATACGAAACCCAATACTGGAAGGCCTTTACGGAAGCGCAGCAAGCGCTGGCGCAGTTAAGCGCGGCTGTGGGGGAGGACAACATTTATGAATAAGCCGCTCTTGTTAACCGCCCCTTTCATTCTGGCTATAGGCTTAGGCGGCGGATATTGGCTGGCGCAACAACAAAAACAGGCACAGGCAGTGCAACCCACCGATGCCAAGCAACCTTTGTTTTATCGTAACTCCATGAATCCATCGGTCACCTCGCTTGTTCCGGCAAAAGATACGATGGGCATGGATTATGTCCCTGTCTATGTTGAGGAAAAACAACCTAAAATTTTATTTTATCGTAATCCTATGAATCCGGCTGTTACTTCTCCAGTACCCAAAAAAGATGATATGGGGATGGATTATTTGCCTGTTTATGCAGAAGACAAGGCAACAACGGGGGATTCAGCGGGCAGCGTTAAAATTGACGCGGTGACTGTACAAAATATGGGGGTTCGCACTGCCATTGCCAAAAAAATGCCGCTTTCGCATATTGTTCGAGCAGTAGGACGAATCGCTTATGATGAAGAGCATATTACCCGCCTGCATCCTAAAATCGAAGGTTGGATTGAAACCTTATGGGTGGATAAAACTGGCGAAAAAGTCAGCAGTCATCAGCCATTACTCAGCCTCTATTCACCACAACTGGTTTCAAGTCAGCAGGAATATTTGTTAGCGTTGGACAGTGTGAAAATTTTAGAAAAAAGCCCGATTGAAGAAATACGGCGGGGCGCACAAGACTTGGTCGAAAGTTCTCGCGAACGCCTAAAGCTGTTGGATGTTCCCGCCCATCAACTGGCTGATTTAACTACTACACACAACATAAAAAAAAGTTTGCATATTCATAGTCCCACCAATGGCATCGTCGTGAATATCGGAGCGCGGGAGGGACAATACGTCACCCCAGAAACCGAACTTTTTATGATTGCCGATTTAGCTAAAGTTTGGGTCTATGCAGAAGTTTACGAATACGAACTGCCTTGGGTGAAACAGGGAGACCCTGTAGAAATGCGCTTGGCAGGTGTACCAGGGCGGGTTTTTAAAGGACACACGTCATTTATTTATCCTTACGCCGAGGAAAAAACCAGAACCATTAAAGTACGTTTGATTTTTGATAACACGCAGCAGTTGTTAAAACCCGATATGTTCGCAGAAGTCACGATTTATGCAGGCAAACAACGGGATGCGATCGTGATTCCTTCTGAGGCGGTAATTCGTTCTGGCACACACAATCAAGTATTTATTGTGCGTGGTGCGGGTAAATTTGAACCGCGCGAGATTACCACAGGCTTATCGTCCAATGGTGATGTGACGGTACTTGACGGCATAAAATCCGGTGAGGAAGTGGTGACATCCGCACAATTTTTGATTGATTCGGAATCAAAATTAAACGAAGCCACCGCCAAGATGATTGAGCCTTCAGCTCCACAAAAAACCGAACCCAAGCGGTTACAAATGGAACAAGGAGCGCATCAACATGACTGATTTCATTATCAATCTGTGTTTGAAAGACCGTTTTATGGTGTTGCTGGCGGCGATTGTTTTAGCGTTGGCAGGTGTTTGGTCGTTTAAAAACATGCCGATAGATGCTATTCCTGATTTGTCCGATGTACAGGTCATTATTTTTACTGACTATGCCGACCAGTCGCCCCAAGTGATTGAAGACCAAGTGACCTATCCTTTAACCACTGCGATGTTGGCAGTACCTCATGCCAAAGTGGTACGCGGCTATTCCTTTTTTGGTTTATCCTTCATTTATGTGATTTTTGAAGACGGCACAGACATCTATTGGGCGCGGTCACGGGTGCTGGAATATCTTAATTATGTCAAAAATCGCTTGCCGCAAAGTGTTACCCCAACACTTGGTCCTGATGCTACAGGCGTGGGTTGGATTTATGAATATGCTTTAGTGGACAAAACAGGCAAGCATGATTTAGCCCAATTACGTTCTTTGCAAGATTGGTATTTACGCTATCCGTTGCAAACGGTTTCTGGCGTATCCGAAGTGGCTTCGGTGGGTGGCTATGTCAAACAATACCAAGTCGAAGTCAATCCTAATGCCCTCCAAACCTATAAAATCCCATTATCTACCGTCATTACAGCGATTAAACGCTCCAATAACGATGTGGGCGGTCGTTTGCTGGAAGTGGGCGAAACTGAGTACATGGTCAGAGGTTTAGGCTATATCAAGTCCATAGATGATCTTAAAATCGTTCCGGTGGGCGTTGATGCCAACGGTACGCCGATACGTTTGCAGGATGTGGCGCAAATTCAAATCGGTCCTGAGTTGCGGCGCGGTGTCACCGAATTAAACGGAGAGGGTGAAGTCGCGGGTGGCGTGGTGATTATGCGCTTTGGTGAAAATGCCTTAGCCACTATCAAAGACGTGCGTAATAAACTGGAGGAATTGAAAAAAGGCTTACCTGAAGGCGTGGAAATAGTTCCTGTTTATGATAGAGGCAGTTTAATTGAACGGGCGGTAGAAACATTAAACGATGCACTGACTCAAGAATTGTTGATTGTTTGTGGTTTAGTTGCCCTATTTTTATTGCATTTGCGTTCCTCATTAGTGATTGTGATTACCTTGCCATTGGGTATTTTAATGGCATTTACCGTGATGAAATGGCAAGGTATGAATGCCAATATCATGTCATTAGGCGGTATTGCCCTCGCTATTGGTGATATGGTGGATGGAGCAGTGGTGATGGTGGAAAACGCGCATAAACACCTTGCGCAAGCGGTTGAAAAGAAACAAGCCAAGCTGACCACAGAAGAACGCTGGCAAGCGATAGGTAATGCCGCGCGTGAGGTTGGCTCAGGGCTGTTTTCTTCACTGTTAGTCATTACCATTTCCTTTCTGCCCATTGTCACGATGCAGGCACAGGAAGGGCGGTTATTTAGTCCACTGGCATTTACCAAAACTTATGCGATGGCAGCGGCAGCGATATTAACCGTTACGCTGGTTCCGGTGCTGATGGGGTATTTCGTGCGTGGAAAAATTATTCCAGAACATAAAAACCCTGCCAATCGCATCCTGCATTTTATCCATTCGCCTATTTTAAAATTGGCGATGCAATGGCGAGCTGTCACTCTGTTACTGGTCGCGCTGTTAATGGCATCTACGCTTTATCCGTTGTCGAAAATGGGCAGTGAATTTATGCCGCCTTTAGCGGAAGGAGATATTTTATACATGCCAACTACTTTCCCGGGTATCAGCATTACCAAAGCCAAGGAAGTATTACAGCAAACGGACAAAATCCTGAAGACTTTCCCTGAAGTGCAGCAAGTGTTTGGCAAAATCGGACGCGCAGAAACTGCCACCGATGCTGCTCCGTTAATGATGGTAGAAACCACCATTCAATTAAAGCCACAAGAGCAATGGGCGAACCCGACTAAAACCACGCGGCAACTGATGAATGAAATGGACAAGGCGATTCATTTCCCTGGGTTAGCCAATGCGTGGACAATGCCGATTAAAAACCGTACTGATATGTTGTCTACAGGGATTAAAACCCCTATTGGTATTAAAGTTTCAGGGGCTGATTTAAAAATCCTGCAAGCGTTGGCACTGCAAATTGCCGAAGAGATGAAAACTTTACCCGACACCCTATCGGCTTATGGTGATAGAGCGGTGGGAGGCTATTTTCTGGATTTTGACATTAACCGTGAAGCCGCCGCCCGCTACGGTTTAACGGTGGGTGATGTGCAAGACGTGATTCAAAGCGCGATTGGTGGCATGAACATCACCCAAACCGTTGAAGGGCTGGAGCGTTATCCTGTCAATCTGCGTTATCCGCGTGATTCGCGTGATAACTTGGAAGCCTTGCAGCGCGTATTAATTCCTACGCCATTGGGTAATCAAATCCCTTTGATTTCAGTGGCGGATATTAAATTTACACGCGGCACGGATGTCATTAAAACCGAAGATGCACGACCTAATGCGTGGGTTTATGTGGATATTAAAACCTCCGACATAGGCGGTTATGTCGCGCAGGCTAAAAAAAGAGTGGCAGAGCGCGTCACGATACCCGCAGGCTATACCGTCAGTTGGTCTGGACAATTTGAATACATGGAACGTGCCGCCGAACGTTTAAGGCTAGTTGTACCGTTTACCTTGTTGCTGATTTTTGTCCTGTTGTATTGTGAGTTTCGCAATATCACCGAACCTGCTTTGGTGATGCTGACCATCCCTTTTAGCTTGGTAGGCGGAATTTGGTTTGTGTATTGGCTGGGTTATGACCTATCTATTGCGGTCTATGTGGGGTTTATCGCGCTTGGAGGCACGGCAGCCGAAACGGGCGTGATGGTGTTGAGTTTTATTGATATTGAAATCGAAAAGCTACGGGAGATTAAACAAGCTCCTTTGACCGCTGAGGAAATTAGAACCGCCACTGAAAATGCTACCGCCTTGCGGGTGCGACCTGTGGCAATTACCGCGCTGGCTAATATTGTCGGGCTTATCCCTATTATGTGGGCAACGGGTACAGGTGCAGATGTCACACAACGCATTGCCGCCCCTGCATTGGGTGGAATGTTGACCGTGTTAATTTTGAGTTTGCTGGTGTTTCCTGTGATTTACAGTTTGACATTGCAGTTTCAGGAAAAACACAAAACAGCAGGCTTTTAGTCATTCATCTAAAATCATAGGGGGTAAAACCAATATATTTGCTCGTAATCTGAAAAAAATAATGTCACTAAACTATTGAATCACCTTGGAGAATCCACATGAAAACAAAATTATTGATTACCTTGCTTTTAACTGCTGGCTTACTGACTGCTTGTGCCGAAATGAACCCGCATCCTATGGATATGAGCCAAGCCGTGCTAAATGCCGAAACCAAAGCGGATCATGAGGCGCTGGCGAAACATTACGATGAAGCGGCTGATGAAATGCAGCTTAAGGTTGATGAGCACAAGAAACTTCTTAGCCAATACGAATCAAAAGCCTATCTCTACGGTAGACAGGCGCAAGACCTTAAAACGCATTGCTATAGTTTGATTAATAGCTATGAAAAAGCCGTCGAGGCAAACCGTAAAATGGCTGAGATGCATCGTGGAATGGCGCAGTAGTAAATAACTTACAAGCCCAGTGCCTTATAATTCAAGGCACTGGGGGAAGAGATTAATGGCTTCAAACCAATGAGGATAAATAAACATGAAAATTCAGAAGACTTCGGCGATTTTGGCCGGTATGGTCAGTCTATTGGCAACAACTTGTGTTGTGGGTGGCTCAATCACTACGATTGACCCACCGCGCGGCGCTGCTTTCAAAGATCCAGTGACAATGGCCAATATTTCCAAGATCCCCGGTATTGTCGAGGTAAATCTGGAAGCGAAGATCGCGCCAATCAATGTCAATGGCGTAACGGCAAAATTGATGACTTACAACGGTACTTATCCGGCACCGACTATTAAGGTAAAAAAAGGTGACGTGTTAAAAATCCATTTTAAAAATTCATTGCCTAATAGTGGTGTCAACGCAATGGGCGAAAACCGCGACCTGACCAATTTGCACACGCATGGCCTGCATGTTTCGCCTAAGGGGAAGTCAGACAACATAATGCTCAGCTTCAAGTCCGGCGACACTTTCAATTATGAATACAATTTGTCTAAGCAACCTGGCGGCAATTTGAACTGGTATCACCCGCATCCTCACGGCAATTCCTCAGAGCAAGTCTGGGGCGGCATGGCCGGTGCGCTGGAAGTGGCTGATGAAACCAAGGCGCTGGCCGGTTATGAAACGCACATTATGGTGTTAAAAGACATCACCTTAAGCGGCTCAGCTCCAGCGGCTTATACCATGGACGATTCCATGCACGGCAAGGAAGGCAATGTCGTGATGGTCAACGGCAAAGTCAATCCGGTGCTGAACATGAAGCCTGGGCAAGTGCAGCGTTGGAAAATAGTCAATGCCAGTAATGCCCGTTTTTATAAACTCAGTTTGGCCAGCCATAACTTGCAAATCATCGGTACAGATGGCGGCTTACTGGATAAGCCGTATCCACAAAGCACTATTTTGCTCTCGCCAGGCGAACGTATCGATATTATGGTCAAGGCATCGGCCACCAAAGGTTACTACAAATTACTGTCAAGCCCTTATGTCACCGATGATAAGAGCATGATGAGCAGCGTGAGCAGCAGCCAGAAGGTTACCTTACTGACCGTTAATGTCACCGGTAAGGCCGTTGTCAACAGAACTCCTGCCAAGATTAACAACAAGGCAGTGCGGCTAAACGCTCCAAGTGGTACACGCACACGTAAGATTACCCTGGATATGAAAATGATGAGCGGCATGGATATGATGCAGGAAGCCACCATCAATGGTATTGCGTATTCTCCGACCAAAGCCTACACCGTTCCTTCCAAGTTGAACACGTATGAAATATGGGAAGTTATCAATGACAGCGGGATGGATCATCCTTTCCATCAGCATGTTAATCCTGCCCAGGTGATTTCAATTACCGGTGGTGACACGGTTTATACAAAATTTTACACGACAAGCCCAGCCTGGAAAGATACTGTTATCGTGCCTAAAAAGGGGCGAATTAAGCTATTAGTGCCCATTAAAGATTTTACCGGTACGACTATGTTTCATTGCCATATTCTCGAACATGAAGAGATGGGCATGGCGGGTTTATGGGATATTAAATAATAGAGCTTTTTAACTATTTTGAATAAAGATGGAGAAAACCCATGAACACTAAAAAACATCTTGTCATATTAATCACACTTTTATTTCTCACGGTTTCTGCATGTGCCGCAAAAAGTACCAAAGGATTTAAAAATGAGGGCTACTCGTCACATCCTGGTGGCAAGGGTCATCCTTGGGATAAGGGGCGCTCGTATAGTGGCCCACAATCTTCGGACAATTAATAGAGGTTCCCTAATGAGGTGAACAAGAGACACAGGTCTTAGAGGCTGTTTGGAAACTCTGGATGCAAGCAAGATAGATTAAGGCTTCGCTTATTGTTTCAATGGAAATCTAAATTTGACTCGTTAAGCCAAACCATTCGTGGCTTTGGCTTGGAGTTTCCAAACAGCTTCTTAGTAAAAACGGCTCTATAAATATTTTTTTAAAATCAAAATCACGATCTGAAATAAAAAATGGGCCACGGCCATCCCGTTGCGGAAACCGGTTAACCTCTTAAACTCGGCCTAAAACTGTCTTGACAATGGGATCCACTGTAATCCAGTGGAACTTTAGAGTCTTTTGTTTATTAGCACCCTGCCAGGTGGTGGGTTATTCGCAGTTCAACGAAAGGAATTTTTTATGATGAATTATATAGATGGTTGGATGGGCGGAGGAATGTGGATTTGGACGGTGATCGGCGCACTGGTGGTCGTCCTGATTATCAAGCTGTCCAAGAAATGACTGCTGACCGCCACAACACACCGCAGCACAATCCCCACACCAACCAAGCCGGAAACACCGGAGACTGCATATCCAGAGCACATTCCGGTCTGTCTTGGTGGCGGTTGGGTCGGTTCTTTGCGACCACGGCGTTAGTGAGTTTCGTTTTGAACGGAATCTGGGAAATGGCGCAGATGCCCGCCTACGTCGAAACGGCGGGATACTCCTGGACGAGAACGCTCGGTTTTTGCACGCGGGCGGCGGTGGGTGATGTGGGAATCATCTTGGGCATTTACGCGGCGGGCGTGTTGGCCGCTGGCGATCTGGTCTGGGGCTTTCGCGGTCGCTGGAACATCTACGCCACGGTGGCTGTTTTTGGGCTTGCTTATGCGGCGTTGGTGGAACATGCGGCGCTGGCCGCAGGGCGCTGGTCATACACCGAACGCATGCCCATTGTGTCCATGCTTGGCGCGGGGCTATGGCCGCTACTTCAAATGACATTGTTGCCCCCGATCACGTTCTTGTTTGCCCGGTGGTGGACTGGTCGCAGCGCAACGAAAGGCTCTTTATGATAAATTTTACAAACGGATGGATGTGGATTTGGACGGTGGTCGGCGTGTTGGCGGTGACCCTGAAGAGCGAGGCAAGATACAGAATAAAATTGCAAAATCCGCATGACATAAGTAAAGAGGAGAGAGAATCATGACTAGCCATTGGCATAAACCAATCATAATCACCTTGGTCGGTGCGCTTTTCTTGCTGGCGGGATGTGCGGTTACCCAGCCAGCATTCTACCGGGCTTCCGAATTTAAGCCTGAATCCATAGGTCAGATTACGCTGCTGCCAGCGGTTGATGCGCGAATCGATAAGAGCGTCACGGTAAACCTCGAAGATCGATTACGCGGAGAGGCGGCAACGATCCTTAAGAATAAAGGATACGCTGTAGTCCTGAGTGGTGCCTCGCGCGAAACCGCTGAACTGACGAACGATAATCTGCGAGCCGCCGACTCGGCCTTGATCAAACGCCTCAGCCCACTCGGAACACGCTGGATCATGGTCTTAGCCTTTATTGATCTAAATGTGGTTGGCAGTAACGACAAGGTGGAAGTATCGGGTTTTTTATACGACCAGGAGAAGGGCGAGCTCCTATGGCGGGACACAACTATTTGTCTGGTCGGGGATGGTGGGATATTTGGGGTGTTGGCAAATGATAGAAGGGGCGATATAGCTGTTTCGGCTGCAGTTAGCTCATTATTAGGAAGCATCCCTGAGTAGGTATGGTAATAATTTTGCAGATGCGCTACTAATGTTAATGGGAGGAACACCACTATGAACGCATGGCACAAGCTATCGGTTAACGAAGCCATAAGCCTTCTTGCTACCGATGTAGAGCAAGGACTTTCGGCCAATGAAGCGAAAAACCGGCTCGCCCAGTATGGACAAAATAAACTGCGCAAAGGTAAGCGATTTTCGGCTTTGGTCATTTTTGTAAGTCAGTTCAAAAGTCTGATTATTTGGGTACTGATTGGTGCGGCGGCAGTTTCCGCAGCACTGGGTGAAACGGTAGACGGTATCGCCATCATTGCCATCGTAATCCTGAATGCAGTGATCGGTTTCTTTCAGGAGTATCGTGCCGAGAAGGCGGCCGCCGCATTAGCTCGTCTGACTGCGCCTCATTGCCGCGTGGTGCGCGGCGGCCATAGCGTAGTGGTCGCCGCAACTGAAATCGTTCCGGGCGATATCCTGTTGTTGGAAGGCGGGGATCTGGTCGCTGCGGACGCTCGCCTGATCCAGACATCAGTGCTTCGTATCAACGAAGCACCCCTCACCGGTGAATCGCAAGCCGTAGACAAGTTCACCGATGGCTTGCCTCTGGAAACGCCGCTGGCGGAGCGGAACAATATGGTTTTCCTCGGCACCAGCGTAACCGGAGGCTCAGGCCGCGCCTTGGTGGTGAATACCGGCATGGAAACAGAACTCGGCCATATCGCTAAACTTCTGGAGGCTGCCGAAAGCGGAGAAACCCCGTTGCAACGCCAACTTGAACGGGTAGGTCGTCTGCTGTTGATGGCCTGTTTCGGCATCGTCGCGTTAATTTTCGGCCTCGGCTTATGGCGTGGAATTCCGCCGTTTGAGCTGTTCTTGAGTTCGGTGAGTCTTGCGGTAGCGGCTATCCCAGAAGGTTTACCGGCGGTGGTGACTATCGCGCTCGCTTTGGGTGTGCAGCGTATGGTGCAGCGTCATGCCTTGGTGCGGCGCCTAGCTTCAGTCGAAACGCTAGGCCGCGCCCAGGTTATCTGTACGGATAAGACCGGCACGCTGACGATGGGTGAAATGACTGCCCGAAAGTTGATTACTCCAGAAAATTTGTATCGCGTCACCGGCGAAGGTTACGCCACAGAAGGCACTTTTTTTTCCGGCAACGTGGAAAGCATGCCATCAGAAAAACCTGATCTCCTGGCTTTGCTGCGGACGTTGGCCGCCTGTAACGATGCTGAACTGACATTAATAGATAACCGGCCTGTAGTGATCGGCGATCCTACTGAGGGGGCGCTACTGGTGGCCGCTGTAAAAGGCAGCATTACCCGTGGGGTCTTCGAGACCCAAATGCCTCGTCTGGCTACTGTGCCTTTCAATTCCGAGCGCAAGCGCATGACAGTCATTCGTAGTCGGGATAACCATACCTGGGCTTTCGTTAAAGGCGCACCCGAAGTTATTCTCAGCCGTTGTACCTTAATTCGTACCGACCAGGGAATAAGGGAACTGACTGAGAGCGACCGTACCCGCTTCCTCCACGCTAATATATTATTGGCGAGCGATGCCCTGCGGGTGCTTGCCGTTGCCGAGCGACCGCTGGACGGCTTCAGTTTCGAACAAGGCAAGGGTGTAAACGATGCCGAGATCGAGCAGGCGCTTACCTTTTTGGGACTTGTAGGCTTACAAGACCCGCCACGAGGTGAGGCTAAGGAGGCTGTGGCCAAGTGCAAACGGGCAGGCATTAAAACCGTGATGATTACTGGCGATCATCCAGACACTGCGCGGGCAATAGGCTGTGAATTGGGTATTCTGGGCAAGGGTGACGAAGTTCTCGTAGGAGTTGAGCTTGACCGCTTGGATGATGAAACGCTGAAGCAACGGGTAGCACAGGTTTCGGTTTATGCGCGGGTTACTGCTGAGCACAAGCTCCGCATTGTTCGTGCCTGGAAAGCACGGGGGGCAGTCGTGGCGATGACCGGGGACGGGGTTAATGATGCGCCTGCGATTAAGGAAGCATCCATCGGTATCGCTATGGGCATCACCGGAACCGAGGTGACCAAGGGGGCGGCCGACATTATCATCACCGATGACAACTTTGCTTCCATTGTCGCCGCCGTAGAAGAAGGACGGGGCATTTATGACAATATTGCCAAAACTTTAGCTTATCTGTTGGGCAGCAGTACCGGCGAATTGATCGTGATGCTGATTGCGGTTCTGCTGGGCTGGCCACTGCCACTATTGCCGTTGCACCTTTTGTGGATCAACCTAGTAACAGACGGCTTTGCAGCACTGGCCTTGGCGACTGATCCAATTGATGCCGACGTGTTAAATCGCCCGCCGCGATGTTCCAAGTCAGCGCTGCTCAACCGGAATTTACTCAAACTAACCCTGTTCACCGGCTTATTGGCCGCCAGTGTCACACTTGGCGTGTTTGCCTATGAATTATATATAATCGGCAACAGCCTTGATCATGCCCGCGATGCCGCCTTTACCGCCCTGGTGATCACCGGACTGTTGCGTGCCTTCGGCGCACGGAGTGAGCAGCGCCCCCTCTGGCAGATAGGCCTATTCTCCAACATGCGTTTGTTTCTGGTTGTGGCAGTGAGCTTCACCTTGCAGTTGGCGATACACCATGTCCCCATGCTGCAAACGCTGTTTCAGATCGAACCAGTGTCGCTACATCAGTGCGTAACCTGGATCGGGGTTGGATTTATACCATTGACAGCCCTAGAACTGAGAAAAATCATCCGCAGCCAAGCAAAGAAAATCTGAAACGATACGTTATTTTTCAACCCGTAAATTATAAAGGAGGTAAAACTGATAACCCCACTAACAATCTGAAAAAAAAAGTCACTAAACTATTGAATAACCTTGGAGAATCCACATGAAAACAAAATTATTGATTACCTTGCTTTTAACTGCTGGCTTACTGACTGCTTGCGCCGAAATGAACCCGCATCCTATGGATATGAGCCAAGCCGTGCAAAATGCAGAATCCAAAGCCGATCATGAGGCGCTGGCGAAACATTATGATGAAGCAGCCGATGAAATGCAGCTTAAGGTTGATGAGCACAAGAAACTGCTCAGTCAGTACCAGTCAAAAGCCTATCTTTACGGTAGACAGGCTGAAGATTTTAAAGCGCATTGCCAAAGGCTGGTTGATGATTATGAAAAAGTCGTCGCCTCTAACCGGAAGATGGCCGAGATGCATCGGGGCACGGCGCAGTAGTAAAGTTATAAATGAATTTACGAACCCAGTGCCTTGGGATTTAAGGCACTGGGGAAAATTAACGGTTTCAAGATAGCGGTTTACAACAGGAAACCGTAATAAGGATAAATAAACATGAAAATTCAGAAGACTTCGGGGATTTTGGCCGGTATGGTCAGCCTATTGGCAACAACTTGTGTTATGGGTGGCTCGATCACTACGATTGACCCACCACGCGGTATGGCTTTCAAAGATCCCGTGGCAATGGCCAATATTTCCAAGATCCCCGGTATTGTCGAGGTGAATCTGGAAGCCAAGATTGCGCCAATCAATGTCAATGGCGTAACCGCCAAATTAATGACCTACAACGGTACGTATCCGGCACCGACTATCAAGGTCAAAAAAGGGGATGTATTAAAAGTCCATTTTAAAAACTCATTGCCCAATAGCGGTGTCAACGCGATGGGCGAAACCCGCGATTTGACCAATTTGCACACGCATGGCTTGCATGTTTCACCTAAGGGCAAGTCAGATAACATCATGCTCAGTTTCAAGTCCGGCGACACCTTCAATTATGAATATGATTTGTCAAAACATTCTGGCGGCAACTTGAACTGGTATCACCCGCATCCTCACGGCAATTCGGCAGAGCAAGTCTGGGGCGGCATGGCCGGTGCGCTGGAAGTGGCTGATGAAACCGCGGCTCTGGCGGGTTATGAAACGCACACGATGATGTTAAAAGACATTACCCTGAAAGGTTCAGCGCCAGCGCCTTACGTCATGGCTGATTCCATGCACGGCAAGGAAGGCAATATCATAATGGTCAACGGCAAGGTCAATCCGGTGCTGAACATGAAGCCCGGGCAAGTGCAACACTGGAAAATAGTCAATGCCAGCAATGCCCGTTTTTATAAACTCAGTTTGGCCAGCCATAACCTGCAAATCATCGGTACAGATGGCGGCTTACTGGATAAACCGTATCCACAAAGCAGTATTTTGCTCTCGCCAGGCGAACGTATTGATATTATGGTCAAGGCATCGGCTACCAAAGGTTACTACAAGTTACTGTCAAGCCCTTATGCCACCGATGATAAGAGCATGATGGCCAGCGCAAGTAGCAGCCAGAAAATTACTTTGCTGACGGTTAATGTCACCGGTAAGGTCGTTGCTAACAAAATTCCTGCCAAGATAAACAACAAGGCAGTACGGCTAACTGTTCCAAAAGGCACAGTGACCCGAAAGATGGTTCTGGACATGCAAATGATGAGTGGCATGGCGGGTATGGGCGGTATGGGCGATACGGCCACCATCAATGATATTGCCTATTCTTCGACCAAGGCTTATACCGCCCATTCCAAGTTGAACAGCTATGAAATATGGGAAATTATCAATAATAGCGGGATGGATCACCCTTTCCATCAACACGTCAATCCTGCCCAGGTTATTTCAATTACCGGTGGCGACACGGCTTATACAAAGTTTTACACGACAAGTCCAGCCTGGAAAGATACCGTTATCGTGCCTAAAAAGGGGCGCATTAAGCTGTTAGTGCCCATTAAGGATTTTACCGGTACGACCATGTTCCATTGTCACATTCTCGAACATGAAGAGATTGGCATGGCGGGGCTTTGGGATATTAAATAAAAAAGTGGAATAATGTCTTGCTATGCTTCGAAAGCCTTTTTTCCCTGGCTTCCGAGGCGGTATTAAAAGCTCTGGCTACTGAATAATGGGGCATTCTGCATAAAGGTACGTAACGCACAGCAATTCAGAGTATCCCGAAAAACCAACATGCCGGAAACTTACCCTTTTATTGCGGACATACGCCATTCTCTCTTGTATGGCTAGAGTTCGCAGCGTTTCGATTATCAAGTGGGCTCAACACCTATCGCTTTAGTGGATAATATACATTGACTAAAATTTTTCTCAGAACGATTGATGAGCACAGTAAAAAGACTATCGGAAGAAATAGCCCAAGGCCTAAATGAATTATTACCAAACCTTAGGGGCTGTTGCCTTTTGTAACAACTGTTTGAAATCGCAGCTTTAGCCTCCACACTCTGGGTTACCTTATGTAAACTGGCTATTTTTGCCCATCCCCTCGAAAAGGTAAAAGTTTGCAACAATTCCATATTTTATAGCTACTTGCAAACCCAATGAAATTTTAAGTTTTATCCGAGTCATTCCGTTTGGCAGCGAGATGCGAAAAGAACTTTCTTCTCCCTACACCAACAATCTCACACACCTCGGCGGCAGTCTTGTCCGAGTTTTCATACAATATCCTGGCATTTTCTAATCTTTCGGGGTCGATTTTAGGTCTTCCCCCTGTTTTACCACGCGTTTTGGCGGATATACGGCCTGCTGCCGCCCGTTCCGCACGTAGTTCCCGTTCCATTTGGTGGATGGCTCCCATCATCGACAAAAAGCAACGGCCGGTGGCGGTTGTGGTATCGATATTTTCACGCAAAGACACCAGGTTAATTTGCCGTTGTTCCAATAACTTTGCTGTTGTCAGCAAGTCCATCAAGGAGCGCGTCATACGGCTCAATTCGCTGACGACCAAAATATCACCGGGTCTGGCATATTCCAGTAGCTGATCCCAGCCTGGTCTTACCATGTGCGAACCAGTCATTTTGTCGGTAAATATTTTGCCGCACCCTGCTTTTTGTAATGCATCCATTTGGGAGTCAAGATTCTGGCCACGACTGCTGACGCGTGCATAGCCGATTCGGTGGGGTGATACTGATGTAAGGGCGGATTCGGTTGGCATAGTGCAAAAACTTAACACATAGCAGGGTTAAATGCATTATGATTTTTGCAAAGGTTTTTGCACTTGAAACCAAAGGAAATGCACTTGAAAAAAGCCGATAGTGTGACAGTGCAAAAACTACACTTTTTGCACTCCCTGGACGTGGTTCCAGTATGAAGGCCAGTTCACGCCGCCTTGCGATCCTGACAAAAAGGGAAATCGATGACCTCTACGGGTTGCCGCGTTTCAGCGATAAGGACCGTTGCCTGTACTTTGATTTAAGTCCGGCCGAACGGGGTGCAGTTGACGGTATCCACACCCGCTCGGCGGCTGCTCACCTGGTGCTCCAACTCGGTTATTTTAAGGCCAAGCGGCAGTTTTTCGTTTACGAACGGGACGCTGTGCTCGACGATCTTGGTTACATTCTCCAAAAGTACTTCCCAGGCAAGGAATTGGCTACGGTCAAGGCATTGTCTAAACCCACCCGTCTCGAACAACAGCGGATCATACTTCAGTTGTTCGATTTCCGACTCTGCGATGGCACTGCCAAGGCAGAACTGAAACTGAAGGCGCAGCGCGTCGCCAAATTGTCGACACAGCCGGTCTACATCCTGCGTGAAGCCCTGAATTACTTGGCAAATCAGCGCGTTGTCGCCCCAGGGTACACCTATTTGCAGGATATGGTGGGGCAGGTTGTCACCGGTGAACACCGTCGGATTACCGATTTGTTGGACAAAACCATGACACCGGCAATCAAGGAACAACTGGAAGCCCTACTAAAATCGGATGAAGGCATATACCCGATCAGCATGCTCAAACACGAGCCGAAAGACTTCAGTTACAGTGAGTTACGCCAAGAGGTTAGCCGCCGAAAAACTATCCAACCGCTATATGCCTTCGGCAAATCCTTTCTGGGCGCAAATGGGCTATCCAATGAGAGTGTTGTCAATGGTGCAGTTCTACACCGTCTACAAACTCCAGCGCATGGCGGCACCCACGACGCGGTTGTACCTGTTGTGTTTCGCCTTCCACCGCTTTCGGCAAATCAACGACAATCTGATCGATGCCCTTATCCATCTCATTGGCCAATACGAAAAACAGGCCAAGCTTGCCGCCGAGCAGGCCATTCAGCAAGCAATAACCGAAGCCAGCGCCAACCTTCACGCGGCTGGGCAGGTGCTCGAACTGTTCACCGATGCTTCAATACCGGGCGAAACACCGTTTGCGGCTATCAAGCAAAAGGCCTTTTCACTGCTCACCGCCGAGAGTTTCCCCCTGGTGTCCGGTTATATGCGTAATATCGAATTCGACAAGGCCGCTTTTGAATGGTCGTATTACGGCAAGCTGCAACACAAATTTAAGCTCAATCTGCGGCATTTGTTCTGTAACCTGGATTTCACCGGCCTGGTGGAAGATGCACCGCTTCTGGAGGCTATCCTATTTTTACAGGAACTCCTACGTCAGGGCAAGACACCCCGGCAAATCGAGCCTGACAATTTCCCGACCGGTATTATCACAAAAAATGTGCTGCGCTATTTGTATACGAAGGTGGAGAAACAAAAGAAAAAACACCTGGAAGTGGACCGTTATGAGTTCCTTGTTTACCGCCAGCTCCGCAAAGCGCTGGAGGCATGTGATGTCTTTGTCCAGGACAGCGACGAATTCCGCAGTTTCGAGGATGACTTGATCGGCACTGAGCGCTGGAAGAAGGATAGGGACGCGATACTGCGCGAGATCGGGGCACCTATGTTACTGGCACCGATCCAGGAAACCTTGGCTCAATTACAGGAGGAGCTTGAAGGCAAATACAAGTCCGTGAACCAGCGCATTGATAACGGCGACAATAAATACATTAAGATCACAGGCGCTGGGGATAAGCGCCGGTGGTCATTAATCTATCCGACCGAGGAAGAAACAACCAATAGCCCCTTCTATGGCCAATTGCCGGGTATTGGCGTTGCCGACCTGCTCTGGTTTGTGGCAGGGGAAACCGGGTTCTTGAAGGCGTTTACCCATGTACTGGAGCGCTACGTCAAACAAGATGCCGATCCGCGTCTGATACTTGCCTGTATTGTAGCCATGGGTACGAATATGGGGTTATGGAAAATGGCGGAAGTCTCCGGGCTTAGCCATTCGGCGTTGCTGGCAACGGCCCGCAATTTTCTACGGGTGGAAACCCTGCATGCTGCAAATGATGCCATTTCCAATGCCACGGCAGCATTACCCGTGTTCCGCGAGTACGATATCGACCAGCAAATACACTCCAGCAGCGATGGCCAGCGTATCGAGACACAAATCAACACCATCAACGCCCAGCACGCCAACAAGTATTTCGGCCTGAAGAAGGGCGTGAGTTCCTACACCTTGTCCGCGAACCATGTGCCGATCAATGCCAAGATTATCGGCACGCACGAACACGAATCACATTTTGTGTTCGACATCCTGCACAACAATACAACAGATATCAGGCCAGAGCGCCATTCGACGGACACACGGCACCAACCAAGTGAATTTCCTGATCCTGCGCGTCTTCCAATATCAATTCGCACCGCGTTATCGTGACCTGCACAAGAAAATGGATGGACTGGTTGGGTTCCATCACCCAAGCCACTATGGCGATGTCCTGATCAGGCCTGCACGCAAGGTTTTAGAGCAATTGATCGTTAAGGAATGGCCTATTAATCAACGGATTCTGGCCTCACTGGCCCAAAAGGAAGTGACCCAGGCAACCATCGTGCGCAAGCTGACCAGCTATACCCGGCAGAACCAGACCAAGAAAGCCCTGTGGGAGTTGGAAAATGTTTGCCGGTCAATTCATATCCTTGATTTCATTGATGACCATTTGTACAGGCAGCACATTGGGTGCTAATCAACAAAAGGCTCTAAAGTTTCACTGGATTTTGGCTAGCTTCCTATCCATAAAGGCCTATAGGCGATTTTCGACCTCTCAAATTTTGGCTGTTTTTAGAAGCAGTTTTTCGAGAGCTTACAACCCGATGGAATCTACCATTTTTTCATCCGAGAAATCATACTCTCCCTGCAAGTTAAAATGGCTCCACCGCATGACAGAATCATTGCGGATGGCTTCAATGAGTTCCTTTTTACGTTCTTCGTTATTATCCTTGCCGAGTTCTTTTGTAAGGTAAAGGTAGTTCCAACATATAAGGGTATTTTTGATCAGCCTGCGGCAGCCTTCCGCAATGTCCTGGTCTTCTTTTTCGCCTTGAGAGAACGCGTGGTCATTTCCCAGTGAAATCGCCTTGGATAATTTATTCGCCCCCTCGACTTTATTGAGTTGTTTCTCAATCGCTTGCCTGAATTCGAGGTCGTCTGCATACTTCAAGATAAACAGCGTCTTAGGGATCTTGCCAAATTCTTTCAATGCTTTATACAGCGGGTGCTGCTTGGAGTAAGAGTTCAATCGCCTAAAAAGCTGCGAAGCCGTCGTTTTCTTTAGCTTGATTGTCGCTATAAATCGCAACATTTCGTCCCACTGGACGCTAGTAATTTCTTCATTGATATATCGATCAGGTTGAAAGCCCTGAATGTCTTGCCCCGTTGTTTTTGTTTTTCCATTCCTGAACGCATACAGCTTCTGGCGACCGAGTCCTTTGATGCGGGGTGCAAACGTGAAGTTCAGGAAAAAAGTGGAGGCAAATATCACTTCTGAATAACCGTGCGTATCCAACATCGTTGTGCATCAGGCCATCAATCACATAGGGGGCTTCGCGCTCAGCAGAGCTGATAACCATTGAATGCCACATCATCTGGCGCATATCGATGAAACTGATTACGCTTGCGCCTTTGTCTTTCCCCAAATATTTGAAGGAATAGTTGGCGTTGAGTGAATCAACAGACACCCCGACTTTTTGCCCATCACTGGAAGTGTGCAACTGGCCGGCTTGATTCCGGTAAATATCCGGTATCTCCATCTTATCCATGAATTGTAAAATGCGGTCATTCGCGCTTTGGACGTTAGCTAACGAAAAATACCAATTCAGCGTGTTATCCAACTCATTTTCATTGATCTGCTTAGAAATTTGCGCCAGTTTACGGTGGCCAATATCGCAGCCGTAGGCCATGATTCCCGCGAAAAAAACTTTCTTGGCCGGTTTGGTTTGCCGGTGTTTCATCTGCCAATGCTCAAATTCTTCCAGGAATCCGGTCGCGTTATCAACCGTGGCCAACGCTTCAAGCAAAGGGATATATTTCCGCTCCGGAAATATGCTGCCCAATGACAAGCTATCCATTTCCTCAAGCTTGGGCGTTGAAACATGGAACGTGCCATCACCACGAAACGTCAGGTGTGGATTGCCGCCGGCTGTAAAGCGGTTGTTAGTTTCCTCATAGCGTAAATCAACGGCCTGTGACAATGCCTTCAACGTTGCCTGACAATCAGCATAGCGGGTTAATTCTGCCCGGTACAAATATTCATCCCGGTTTGCATCCCAATCGGGTTTTGGGATCATATAGTCATCCAGGGAGCGATATTTTTCTGAATGAATCAGGTTGAGGACACCCGATTTGATAGCATCCGCAACCGCAAGATACAGTAGCGCCTTATACAGAGATACCCGGAACTTGCCGTCTTGAGCGACGATCAAGCTACGTTGCTCTGGCGTTAAAAACGCTATCGGTGCCTGTTTGTCGATATTTCCAGACTTTTTTTGGTAATGCACGATGGCTTCAAGCAACAGTGGCTTGCCGCAATTTGAATCAAAAATCGTTTGCCGCACAATATCGGCAACACGGCCTTGTAGTTTGAGGGATCGTTTTTCCAGTAGGTCGTAATAACCGATGCCTTGTTGCTGAAGGGTGGTCAGTTCATCCTTGAATTTGTTGATTCGTTGCTCAATGCCGGATTTTTTGGATACGGGGTGATTAATGGTTTCCCCTATTGCCACCACTTTTTGGTCTGCGGTTAATCCCGCATCAGCAATGATGGCTTTGATTGTGGCCAAGGTGCTTTTAAAATCGTTCTGCAGGCCGTCAACCAATTGTGTGACGGACTGATTCCGGCTTTCCATCTCTTGGTAACAAATTTCCTTATGTTCATTATAAGTGGCATTGATCGCAGATTGGACGGCCAGTAGCAGAACATCTATTAACATGTCTTGCAGTTTCAGCGTTTGGTAGACAATGAAAGCTATCAAATGTAAATAGCGATCCTGCTTTGCTCGGCGAGAAACCTGATGAACCTGAGCTTTGATAACGGAATAGGCGTAGTAGCGCAAGCATTCATAACTTAAACCGAGCTGGTTTACTACGGGTTTAAATTCGACATAAAGTGCCATCAAATTTTGTAGATCAGCAAGATTGGCTTCGATTTTCGAAGGCCGGGTTGATTGGGACGCTTTTTTAAGCAGCGTAATTTGATAACGCCATTTTTCGTCAGAACCCGATCCTGTTGCCTTTTCCAGCAAGGCATCAAGCGTGTCTTGCTGGGCTTTGTTCAGACTGGCTTCGATGATTCTATTTAGGCCGTGCTGATGTTCATTAATCGCTTCGACAATCAAAGCGGCCAACACGTTATAGCTGGGCAGGGAAATTTCCTTACGCGTTAATACCTGGATGATATCCAATAAAATTAATTTTGGCCGGAACTGAACGCGCAACATGATTAATATTTCGTGTTTGGCAAATGCCCTTGCGACAGTATCAAAGAGGGTAAAGCCGAAGTAATTCAAAATGATGTGTTGGTGACGAAGATACGTGGCCTTGTCATAGACGCTCGTATCAACATCATCAATCTGTACGCCTATTTGCCTGGCAACATACGCAATGTCCGTTTGATGGAACTGCCGGGCAAAAAATCGGTGCCGCGCCTTGAAGTAACCTGCCGTCACCGTAAAACAGACCTTATTCGTTGGAGACTTCAAGTTTCCCATTGCCTCATTGAGCATCTGCGGCAGGGTAAAGAATCTCCTGCGCTCAAGACTATTAAACACAGGCGGCGATTCAAAGGCATTTTTTTCTGAGGTGTTGAAAATCTTTATTTTAGGCATTTAACACTTACACCATGAAAACAATACGGCCTCTTATAGTGTCATAGTTTCACATAGTGTTATCATGTTTATGATACTTTGTATGATTAACTGGTTATGTTACTGTTTAAGCCACGTTAAGCCTATAAAATTATGAGTTACAGAAACGGTCGTTTATGAAACGGGTAAAGTTATGTTAATTGGCTATGCGAGGGTCTCAAAATCCGATGGCTCCCAAGTTCTTGATCCCCAAATCGACGCTCTAATAGAGCATGGCATCACGCCAGATCATATTTATAGTGATTATGCGTCCGGTAAGAATGACGAACGTCCCGGCTTGTTATCCTGCCTAAAGGCGTTAAGGGCGGGTGATTTTTTGATAGTCTGGAAACTCGACAGGCTAGGCCGAAATCTAAAACATCTGGTTACTACCGTTCATGAGTTATCTGAAAAAGGTGTTGGTTTTAAAGTGTTGGCTGGACAGGGGGCTAATATTGATACTGCTACTTCCAGTGGAAAACTAATTTTCGGTATTTTTGCGGCCTTGGCAGAGTTTGAACGTGAATTGATCAGTGAGCGAACAAAAGCGGCTTTAACGGCGGCAAGGGCAAGAGGGAGAAAAGGTGGTGCAAAATTCTCATTAACTAAAGCTCAAGTAAGATTAGCTCAATCCGCAATGGGGCAAAAAGAAACCGTCATTTCCGAGCTTTGCAAAGAGCTAGGCATCACCAAGCCAACCCTTTATCGTTACCTTGCACCTAATGGTGCATTAAGAGAATATGGTAAAAGGGTGCTGGGTGTTGACCAGTAGTACAGTAAAAAAGTTGAAGCTCATCTTGTTCAGAAAAAATCAAATTAACAACAAATTTGTCACTAAATCCCGTGAAACTTTAGAGCCTTTTGTTGATTAGCACCCACCATTAATGAAAACGCCGGCCCATTCATGAAAAAGCAGTGACAGAATTAATGAAAAAAACGGTCAATCCCTCAGGAAAACATGACGGTCAGCTCCCGGTAAGACGCAATTTTTTGGGTAAGGATTTTTCATTATTTATGTCATGTTTATAAAAATTTTTCATTCATTGTGTCATTTTTCAACACTACGGTGACACAATTAATGAAAAAACACTTTTAAATCAATACTACGCTTTTCATTAATTGTGTCAATTTACAGATTGATTTATTTTCACGGCAGATGGTTGGCTGGTCAATGTCAGAACGTATGCAAGCCAAGCTGGTTAACGACGCGTTATTGATGGCAATATGGAAACGTAAACCGGGTAAAGGGCTAATCTGGCATACGGATCGGGGTAGCCAGTACGCCTGATAGTCATCGGACGCTGCTTCTCGAACACGGCATTATCCAAAGTATGAGCCGCAAAGGCAATTGCTGGGATACGCGGTTGCCGAAAGCTTTTTTCATACCTTAAAAACCGAACTGATTCATCAGAGGCGTTATCAGACCAGAAGTGAGGCGAAGCAGGATATATTCGAATACATTGAAGTCTTTTACAACCGGGAGCGTTTGCATTCCACCAATAACTATTTGTCACCAGTAGACTATGAAATGCAGTTCAAAGCTGCTTAACTTTGTGTCCGGAAAAGTGTTGACACATCATCTTGCAAGTATATGACTTTCTAGCACAAGCCATTGTTTAAAACCAATCAAAAAAATAGATGATTTTAGTTTCTTTTTGGCATATTCACTTCTTACAAATCCACTAGAACTATTCAAAAACTGGTTAATTAAATCAGTTCTTAAATTTTCAGCCAACGCCTCAAAATTAGAATATGCCAAAGCTCTATCTTCAGTAGAAATAACTGGAGAACTCACTATCAAATCACCATTATGTTTATTAGTGTTATCATCCGAATTCTTAACACCTATTCTCGATACAGTTTTTTTAGACAAACTTCCTACACTCGAATGATCCCAATTTTTAGCAAGCGACGAGCTTAGCCATGCAGCTGGTGATTTTACGTTTCCTTTTGTGATAGCAATTTCAAGACCATCGATATGACGGCCTATATAATCATGATTTTCATAGCTTTCTAAAATATTTTTTGCAACTTCTGGTTTTATGCCAAAACTTAACACCCTACCGAAAAGATGTCCCTGCCCTCCCCCGTCTAAATTATCTTCCACCTTATATTCAATGGCATTTGAACGATCAACACGTTTAGAAATTATAAATTCAATTTCCCTAACAGTACGACCAAATTTATATTCCTGTAACTCAACCCTTAACTCAGTTAAATTGTTAATTTCTTCTAACGCTGGTTTAATAAAATCACGTTTTAAAAACTTATATTCTGGCTTATATTCAAGCGATCCAACAATTCTGGGAATCCACCAATCAAGCGCATGCTTTCCAGTTCTTCCTGAGCCACCCGCTTTATTATTTGTTAAGTATCTTGCGCAAATCTCATATAAAGCCAACGATGCCCCAGATCTAGTGAGCTTAGTCATCATCTCCAAATTAATGCGTGTAAAAAACATCGCTGGATCAAGCAATCTATCTTGTATTAATTTATTTAATTTCCAAGTAACAAGAGTAGGATGACCCTTACGAGAAATAAATCTTGGTTCATCAATTAACCCCAAAACTCTCGTCTCATCTATAACACCATCAACATAACGCCATTCAAAATCCAATCTTCTGATGTCTTTAAATGTTTTCTTTATTGTTCTAAAATCAGAAGACAAGTTACACAAATGTAATACATCACTTAAAACAGCAACATATTCATCCTGTTTACCCATTTGCTGAGAAAGTAAAATTACCGCATTATAAAGCAACCTCATTGTGCCTGAAACGCGTTGCTCCAGTGTTGGCATAATATGTATTAATTCATTAGGTTTATGAATAATTTTAGTTTTTGCCATAACACTAGCCTAAAGAGAGATATTTTAATTATACTTCACCTTAAGAACCACATCAAAAGGATTTTAACTCACCAAGAAACGTAATTTCACTCACCTATTAACGTAAAGATACGGATTTAACACCACCAAGAGACGTTATTTTACTCACCTAAAATAACGCAAGCAATTGATATTAAATAATTTAAACGTAATTCAAACTATTTAAGCTGTTATTATAAACTAAACAACATAAATCCCTCAAACAATAAAAATCGATAACAATTAATTAGTTTTAATACAACTCATTAATTTGTAAGACAAATATAATTTATAATCAAACTAAAGTATTTTTCCAACAGCATCAAAGGTGAGTAAATTTACGCTTGAATAATTAATTTTTAATTATGTCTTGTTTAAATTCTATTTCTAGTTTTAAATACATAAAACTAAATTTTAAGGAAATTAACATGGCACGCCCTAAAAAAGACTTTTCTCCTAAAAAAGAACAAGAACAGAAAAGTATTGTAAAAGCTATTCTAGAACCTAGGCCAAAAATATCCATAACTCAAGTTACAAATATTGCAGCTGATGCAAAAGCTGTTCTTGAAGCAGTTAGACAAGTTATGCTTGAACCTTTCCCTAGAAAATTACCTCCTGAATTTACTACTAACCAAGTAGCAGATCTCTGTGAAATGACTAAATCAGAATTTAAATCCGCTGAAATTTCTATCGAAAGTACAAGAGGAAAAGTTAAATCTAGTGACAATTACAAATCATATACCCTCAAAGAAACAATTGAACTAATTAAACTTATTGGCAAGCTGCCTCCCCTACCAAAAAAGAAACAAGGAAAAGTTATTGCAGTTGCCAGTTACAAAGGGGGCGTTGGTAAAACAACAATTTCGGTTTCACTTGCACAAGCTTTAACATTAAGGGGATTAAAAGTTCTCTTTATTGATTTAGATCCTCAGGGTAGCGCCACAACGCTTTTTGGTATAAGTCCTGAAGTAGAGGTTCAGTATGAAGAAACTATTATGCCATTTATCTATCAGGATGAACCTGATTTAATGTATGCAGTACAAAATACTTATTGGGATTTTCTTGACCTTATACCCGCATCTTCTGAAGTTTTAGGTGCCGAATACATCTTACCTGCAAATGCAAGCAAAGAAGGGTATGTATTTTGGGATCAACTAAATCAAGGCATAAAACCACTAAGAGATATTTATGATGTAATTGTTTTGGATACATCACCATCACTTGGATATCTTACTCAAAACGCTATGGCTATGGCAGATGGTATTTTAACGCCATGTCCCCTTGAAGCTCTAGATTTCGCATCACTTACTCAATTCTACGGGGTTTTTACTGAAATATCCTCATTATTACCAGGCTATTTTGAAGATAAAAAATTTGATTTCATTGGCGTAATCATAAATAAAGCTAAGCTAGAAAAGGATGATTTCACAACAGGCAATATAATTAAAAGTTGGATTAAAAATAGCTTTAAAGAATATCTTTGGGATGTCATTATTCCAGACTCTAAAATTCCGAAAGAAACAACCAGTCAATTAAAAACCATTTTTGACCTTTCTTACGATGAGGTTAAATCAACTGCATATAAAAGATTTAGGGAGCCATTGGATAAGCTGGCTGATCAAGTTCTTTTAGAACTTTACGAAGCCTGGAAAAGAGGCTAGCATAAATTATCAAATTAAGAGTCTTAATTCCTTTAAAATCAAAAAGTTAAATATATATGAAAAAAAATGAACGACTACTCAAAACAATCGGCATCAACCCTCAACAATCAGATATCGACAAACCATTTGCACCAAAATCAGGGCCTGGCGTATTGATGAGCCAACAAAGAACCGCAGCCGAACTTGAAAAAGCGAAGGCAGAGATAGAGGTTCTAAAAAACAAATTATTACCGATAGAACAATTAGTTTCTGTACCTGAAAGAATGCGTAAACTAAAATCGGGAGAGTTTGAAGACCTAAAAGCCAATTTGGCTTCAAATCAGCTAGTACATCCTATTATTGTTAGAAAAATTGCAGAAGATAAATATGAAATAGTAGCAGGGCATAACAGAGTAGCGGCTTATAAAGAACTCGGAAGAACACATATAGAAGCTGATATTAAAACGATATCTGATAACGAAGTATTTGAAGCCGCATTTTATTCAAATTTTTTCACATCAGATTTATCTGATTTTGAAAAATACGAAGGATTTAAAATTATTCAAAATAACACAGGTGAAACACAAAAAAGCATAGCAGAAAGGGCAGGGGTTACACCTACACTTATTTCATATTTATTTTCATTTGAAAAACTACCAAAAGATGCGATAGGGTTAATAAAAAACCAACCATTTTGTCTTGGAGCAACGCAAGCAGCAAAAATAGCAAAGGGAGAAGAAAGTAAAATCATTCAAGGATTAAATATGCTTCTATCAGGAGAGCTTCAAACAGAAGCCCAGCTAGTGGCGTTTGTACTTCAAAAAAATAATACAAAGGAAATAACAGAACCAACAACTTTTAAAATAGGTAAGAAAATATTTGCAGAGTTATCTAGTCGTAATGATATCATTGCAATAAAATTAAAAGATCAGAATCAAGTTACAGCTATCAAGCAAATAATTGAAACAGCGATCAATGAATTCATAGAAAAAATTAATTAAGACTCTTAATTTCAATAAATTCAAGTAATTATAAAAAACAATCATAAATCCAAAAACAAATCAGCACTTGTAAATTTTACATTCAACTTCCGAGACGCAAAACAATACTGGGAGCCTGAAATTTATGAGCACCAAGGAGGACTCCGTCAGTAATGCTGCGAATCTTTCGCTGTTTATGGTGACATTTTACAACTGCTAATGCCCCAAATAAATGGCTTGGACAACGAAAGCGTGCTCGATTTGAAAACCATCTTCAGGAGGCGGAAATACACACGTCGGATTATTAATTCACTGGGCTTAAACGGGCATTGGAGGCTCGCCTTAAAAAATAGGTACTCCCCGAGACCAATATATCGTCGAGCGTGGCTTCAACCGCTTCCGGGGCAAAGTGCTGGGCTTGACACTGCGATATATTTGAGCTCAACAACCCGTGTCAAAGGACTGGTACGGCAGCTTACCATTTGCCTACGGGTATTATGCCTAGTGGAGTTTGAGGTGCGTAAAACTTTGCAGGAACAAAATGAAAAACTGGCGGGCATTTATGCAGGCAACCCAAGCGGGCGACAACCAAACCCACTACCGAAATGATGCTAAAGACATTTCGGGGAATAACACTGAGTATGTTGATTATCGATGGGGTTGAGCATAGCTTTATGACCCCGCTGAATGCGTACAACAAAATATTTTGAGGTTAGTTGGTTGTTTCCCTGCTGTGATTTACTAGGCAGTTCAGTTGCAATCTGTCGAACTGGCTACCTAAATAGGCGAACGGTGAAAATATCAATATTCAAATAAATTTTTTGAACATCTTGTGCAAATAACTTTGCTCCCCATCAACCATAAAAAACACATTTCGTTCTTCCAGCTCAGATTGCTCACATGAAACATTCAAAAGACTATTAAACGAAGTTCCTGAAACTATAAAAGCATTCAAGGTCAATTTCGGATCACCCAGTTTTTCTTGGATCACTTTTACTTCGTTGTAAAGCCCAAGCTTGGGATCATTCAGGCTCATTTGGCGTAAGCCTTTTGGATCGACAAAATTTAACCATTGCTCGCCGGTTTCGTCATCCACCAGCCACAGCAAAAAATCTGGATAGAAATTACCCGCCAAAGCAAAGCCCAAACCTTTGGTTTTGGTATCTGCATTGCGTAACAGGTAAAGACTGCGCTTGCCAATCATTTGCTGACCCAATGGTGACTTGTAGAAGGTTTCAAGGTCGCGCACAAACTGCACTTCACTAGGCGCATCGAATGCCAGTGGGCGCATTTTTAGCGGTACATCGCCTTCAATAGCGAACAGGGGATAATATAAATGGCGGTCAAAACAAATGGCAACCATTTGCCCTGCATTCCACTGGCTGGCTTCACCTATTTTTTCATCTGTTACAAGCACCTGTAACGCCTGGATTCTCTTCTCATAAGCTTCGCCGTCTTCATTATTGTCGATGTCAAAATGAACAACTTTAAGTAAACTATCATCGTCTGTTTTTAAATGCACCACATCATAAAACTGACCTTCATAGGCGTTTTTCAGCGATTTATAAAAACGGTCAGTGTAGTCTTGTAGCAAACGAATCAAAATATCTTCTTGTTTGCGGATATCAGCAATAGTAATGACCGTCAACTCAGATGAGGGGATATACAAGGTGTACCAGTCATCACGGCTTAAACAGAAGCTCATCAGCCGTGAACTATCCAGACGCAAATTACTCCAGCTGCGTTGTTGTTTGAATGCCTGTACTGCCAGGTAAATGCGGTCAAAATCGAACACTACCATTATCGTTTTTACAATTTTGCCCACTTGCCTGATGTTGACAACGGATGCTACACCATCAAGGCTTTTCCCAGCTGCCATTGCCTCAATCTTGGGATATAAATCCAGCTCGATATGCGCTTTTTTGATTTTATCCTTAAATTCGGCGGGTACTTCGTATAGCCACGGAAAGTGTGTGCGTTTAAACCCCTTGATTTGGTTATCTTTGTAACCGTCTTTCAATGCCAGTGTTTTCAGGGAGTTTTTTGGCAGATTGGCACGGGTTTTAAAATCTAGCTGGATCATTTCATCGGGTGTTGTAACGCCTTCTTCTTTCAAATAATCTTTGAAAGTGGCCATATAACCAGCGTTGACACCGAAAATATTCAGTGTTTCGAGACGTTCCAGATGTGCTCCCTTTGGCCGCTGGCTCGGTATGCTACGTTTAAGTGAATAATCCTGACCTTTTAGGCGCACACCACGTCCAAATAGCTGGATGATTTGCGAACCTTCGCCTTTACCCATGTTGAGCAAGCCCATCGTGGATACGCGCCAACTGCTCCAGCCCTCGGTAAATTTACGCGAGCCGATTAGGACATGCAACTGACTGTCTTTACCGTTGAGCGTACCGAATAGAGAGCCACCGAAGTCATCTGCTTCAGTATCAAATGATTCTAAAGCTTTTTTCTTTTTTATTTCAGGATCAGCGTCAGATTTTGGAACTTGATTTATCGCTTCAGCTTCTTTGAAAAAACCGGCATCATCGCCAATATTAATCAAACCAAATGGCTCGGCATTGCCAACGCGTAATACCAGTTCGCCTTTACTGGTTTTCAGATTGACGACTTTTAAACGTTGTCTGGATTCAGCATTAAACAGCTTTTTGAGTATATCGGCGTACACCTCATCGGCGCTGAATGCCATGAGCGGTGTAAAACGATCATGGAAAATATTGCGGCCTTTGCCATCCAGCAGACGGGCGGTATTGGCGAGTAAATCTTTTATCCACAGCTTGGTTTTTGCCTCGTCGTTTAAAAAACCGGCCAGGAATTTCAGTACATTCAAAATGTCCGAATCTTCCCCTGCAACGGTGTTGCCGACAAAAATCCACAATGGTTTTTCAATGTTGAAGTCAGCTAGTTTTGCACGATTGCTGTGCCAGAGGTATTGCTGCTGATAAAAACTCAGCAGGCAAGCGGTGAAGTACTGGCGTTTAATGTCTTCTTGTTCGTAATCCTCGTCTTTCAGGTTAAGGATCAACGACTCTTTGCCGTAGCCGTCTTCATAAAAAAACTTGTAGGAGTAATCAAACAGAATGCTTTTGGCGTAAATTTCCCGTGTTGCTAAAGTTCGCGCCTTGCGCTTTTCTTCGCTGGACAGATTTAACCGTTGCCTTTGATCATCGTCGAGTTTTTTTAGGTTGGTGGTTTCAAACAGTATTTTGGCTTTTTTCTTCTGCAAGTCTTCTTCGGCCTTTTCCACTGTTAAGCCTTTAGCGACCGCCTGCCCAAACGTAGCCGAATATTCAAAAGCAAAACCGCCGCGCACTAAAGACTCGCGCCGACTCATCCAGGCACCGGCGGCTGTACCTGTACCACGATGGCCTTCATCGACCAATACCAGATTATTGCCTTCAAACGCTTCCACGGCGACCGTTTTATCGCCCATTTGGTCGCCGAGTTTGTTGATGTCGATGACTTCAATAGCGTTTTTGAAAACGTCGCCACGGTTTTTGGCAAACAGGTGGAAGTTGTCAAAGCCCGACAGTTTTAATTCGGCTAAATGCTGGTGTGACAAGCCTTCGTTGGGGGTCAGTAAAATGATTTTATCGGGATAAGCGGTGGTTCTGCCATTTTGGAAGTAATGCAGATATTGTTTGATGTTGACGTGCAATAACAGGGTTTTGCCGCTACCGGTAGCATTCCAAAACGCCAGTTTGTTAAGTTCATCGGCATCAAAGGACTGAAAACGGTGCGCTGTATCTTTTTCAGCGTCGTTGTAGATTTTCATCTGTGCATTCAATCCATCCAGCAATTGCTGACGGTGATTGAAATACCAGTCCAGGTAAATCTCGGTAAACAGCAGCGACAGGTACTGAAAATATTTCATATTCAGCACGGAATTTTCCTGTTGGTTGCGCTGCTCCGTAATAGCGTTCCAGTGCTGCACAATGTTCAGGTCGTATCGGCGCAAATCGTGCTGGCTAATACGATCTACTTCAAACAAGTTGTGTTGAAGGGCATGGAAAAATCCACTTTGGCCATCGTCTTCTATGCCCTCATGCCGATCTTCACCCAAGCGGTTTTTTAATCCCTCAAGGTTACCGTCTTTAAAAAAGCTCATCATCCATTGGTTAAGGACGAGTTCCTGGTGGAAGCTTCGTTTTGCGGTTTTACTCATGGGCTGGTCCTTTTTTATCCATTTGCGCGAGTTGGTCATCGGCCAGTTGCGCTTCAATAAACCGCTGCATATCTTCTTTTTTGGGCAGTTCCAGCAGGTATTTGGATACAAAAATTCCATTGTCGATACCGGCCAGCGCGTATTCCACCAAGGCATGGTCTTTCTGCGTACATAACAGAATACCGACTGGCGGGTTATCGCCTTCTGTCATCATATTTTGGCGATACCAGCTCACATAGGTATTCAATTGACCAATATTTTCATGGTTAAATTCAGCCAGTTTCAGCTCGACCAAGACATGGCATTTCAGAATACGGTGATAAAACACCATATCAATAAAATAATGGGTTTCACCAATCAAAATGCGCTTTTGCCGCGCTTCAAAACAAAAGCCGTGCCCCAACTCCAGCAAAAATTCCTGTAATTTGTCGAGTAATTGGTCTTCGAGGTGCGATTCGCTCATGACCTCCTGTGGCTTTAAGCCCAAAAACTCGAACACATACGGGTCGCGTATCATTAAGGTGGGTGTTGCCGCTTCCGCACTGGCCTGTGTCAGTTCAGACAAGCGTTGTTTATTGGTCGAAAGCCCTGAGCGCTCATAATAAAGGCTGGCTATTTGTCGCTTTAGCTCGCGCACCGTCCAATTACCCCGGATGCACTCCATTTCGTAGAAAGTTCGTTTTGTCGCGTCGTCGCATTTCAATAATTCGGCGATGTGGGTGAAGGAAAGTTTGCCCACTATCTCTTTGCTAAAGGTTGTCAATTCGGGATTCAGTGAATCCCGAATCTTAGGAATTGCTGTGGTGCCATGTTGCGAGAGTTGCGCTTTTAATTCGGGGGGCAGTGAATCCCGAATTTGCGGATAGGTGGTGTAGAACTGACGGTAGCGGCGCAATTCGCGTTCTTCTGTCCTAACAACACCGGCCTTCAGAAGATCATGTGACAAACGTTCCAGCAGCCTGTCGCCATAGTGGGCGCGGTCAGAACCTTGTTGCTCGTACTCGACGATATACGCCCCGATTAGCCAGTTACGCAAGGTTAGGCTTATGTTGACCGCACGGCCTGCTTGTGCGGCCATTTCAGCATGAACTTGCCCGATGGCAACCACCAGTTGTTCAAAAGAAAGCGTGGGCGTGGATGGCTTAGCCATGTTTAATTCCCCTCTACCGCAAACATCCGGTTTAAGAATTCCGGTTCAATCTGGCGGATTTTAAGGGTTTTAGTGATGCCGCCTTCGGTTTCCAGGTTGGTGAATACGGCGGGGATGTTGTGGTCGCCGTTGATGTAGACGATTTCGAATTCGCTGTCTGCGGGGTTGATGGCGAGTTTGTCGCACAGGCGGTTTAGAGTGTCGTAGTCAACTTGTTCTACATCGCGCCACAAGATGAGGGTTTTTTCGCCGCAGGGTAACCAACCTGTTAGGGTTATAAAGCCTTTGTCGCGCTGGCTGTCGATGTGTTTTACGCGCAGGCCAATGAGGTAATTGAAGGTTTCTATCAGGTCTATGTTGCGTTCTTGGTAGGCACCTGCGGAATCTATGGCGACTTTGAGTTTGCAATCAAACGGTTTGTTGAAGTGTTGTACGGATAGTAAGGAGCCACGGCTTTCTATATCCAGCATATAGCGCAATAGGTAGTCTTCTTGGGCGGCTTCTGAAAGGCTGTCCAGGGTACTTTGTTGTGCTTGGGTGCGGCGCAGTTGCAGGTTGTTTAGGGTATCTTCATAGCTTTCTATTTTTAGGGTTTTGAAGGCATGAGATAGGCCAGTATGTGGTGCGGTGGCTTTGCCGTCTTTCCAGTCAGCTGAATAGACGACTTTTTGGATGCGTGGTTTTAAGACGGTGTCGAAGTAGTCGCCTTGTTCGACTAGGATGTATTTTCTCTTACCACTATCTTCGCGATTGAGGTCAATTACTGCATGGGCAGTTGTACCAGAACCGGCAAAATAGTCGAGAATATTACCGACTCCTGCAATATGAATAACTCGTTTAATAAGCCTAACTGTTTTTGGAGATGTAAAAAACGTTTCTGGTATTAATGCTCGTAATTCACGAATACCATCCTGAGTATGTCCTACATCTTCGTACATCCATATTGTACGAGGAACAACTCCACCTAAATTATTCAAAAAACGTTTATATCTTGGTGTTGAGTTGTCTCCATTCTTTCCCCACCAAACAAGATTTTCTTGCACATTTTTTTCATGGAAGCCTTTTGAATAACGCCACACAGCTTTATTTGATGGCCAAATTTCTACACCTGTATTTGGGTTAATTATTGGATAATAAAGATTAGGTCGTTCATCTGCTGATTTATTACAGGTGTAATTATCAGACATCCATGAACCACGCGAGTCATTGTCAGGATTAGTGTAGCCTTGGTTTTGTTTGTCAGAGCGAATTAGCTTAGTTGGGTACCACTGATTTTTATCTAACGCAAAACAAGACACATAATCATGATCATCACTAAGCCATTTAGCATCATTCGCAGGCGCATATTTTTTTTGCCAAATGATGTTGGAAATAAAGTTGTCCATTCCAAAAACATTGCCAAGAGCGAATTTCGAACTTGCCTGTTCAATGTCATCAGTGCTACAAAAAAATACTGAATCCTGCTGCATTAAAGTACGAGATAGAATCGCCCTATTTTCAAACATACTCATCCAGCTTGAATGCTGGTAATTGTCCTTATACGAAAATCCATCCCCACCCGTATTATACGGCGGATCAATATAAACACACTTCACCTGCTCCCGATACCGCTCCTGCAACAAATTCAATGCCTGAAAATTATCACCATGTATCAACAGCCCATCCAGGCTTTCATCCAGATTATCCACCGCCGCCAACAGCGCGTGTTTAAATGCCACATCAAACAACGTCGTATCGACCATCAAAAACGGGTGTTCTTTCAAATAATCAACACTGCCCACCTCGGCTTGCTTAAACACATCCGCCTTGTCACCATCCAGCATACCCAGTTGTTCCCACTGTTCCCATTGCAACGGGTTAGCGGCAATGGCCGGATACAGGCTTTCCGGCACACGATCCAGCGTCATGCAATACTGCGTAGACACCACAAACTTCTTCTTCAACCACAGCTTTTTCTGGAAATCTTCCAGTTGCGCCAAAAAAGTTACCAAATCCAGTGCAATTGCACGCAGGGTTTGAATCAGGCGCAGGTTCTTCTCAATATCGGCAAAGGTTTCGGCATGTTGCACATCATCCAGGTGCATCACCTCATTCTTAATGTAAAAATCCAGCTCGCGGCGCAAAAAGCCGCCTAAATCTTTATGGATAAAATAATCCGCCGTGTTTTTGGCAGTGTAGTTGGTGAGCATTTTTTCCAACAGCGTGCGCTGCGGGTTTTTCTCGGTGGGTTCGCGTTTGGCTAAATCTAACCAACGGGCTTTTACCTGAGCATCCGCCAATAGGGCTTTCACTGCATTCTGAACCAGTTCATCCTGCTTGCTGCCTTTCGGCATAGCCTTGTATTCAAACCGAATCACCAACTCGCCATTTTCTTCAGTGATCGGCAACAAGGTTTCTTCAATCTCATCCCCGTCATCCTCAGCAATAATGCGGGTGGTCGGCTCAATTAACACAAAACGGCGTTCTTTGTCGTTATCCTTACGGTTATCTTTGGCCGTATCTGCCGTCACCAAACGAAAACGCACACTGCGGCCATCATCCAACTTAAACGCATAATTGGAAAAATTTTCGCCGCTTTTCGTGTAATACTGGTCCTTATTCGCCCAATGCAACACCACTTCTTCACCGGCGTAGGGAATCGCGTAAGTGTCGCCCTTGTAACGGCGCTGACTGATAAAATCGCCCTTGTCGTAATAGCGCGAGAAAAATGTCAGCAAATGGCTGAACACCGCGTTTTCATGTTCCAAACTACCTGCGCCGTAGTCAGCCAATTTTTCCCGAATTTCCCGCAGTTTGGGTACAGTGTCAGGATCAATGCCGTCGGCACGGTATTGGCTTTCCTTGTCTTTGAGTTCTTTGAGTAAAGCGTCTTTATTGGCCGCGCCAGAGTTGGCCAAGCTTTCACTCACTTTAGCTTTTAGACGATTTTCCAGGTAATCGTTGATTTCCCCCACACGGGCATTCAGAATGCGGTAAATGCCAAAATCCAGTTCTGGTTTATCAATTTGGAAGATTTCTTTTAATTTGATGACGAGGTCGTCGTATTTGCTCATGGCGGGTTCTATTAGAGATGTTGCGTAAATTCGGGTTTAACGCCAGATTGCTCGCATTTTCCAGTCGTTAGGAAAACCCATGCGTGTTGGTTCTATGTGGTGTCGGGTTAACATATCAAGCAAACGTTGATACCAATGATGGTTGGGCGCAATTATATTCATCAAATAATGCAGCATTACCAAAGTGTTGTAGATGCGGCGCGGCTCTTTCGGGTTAAAACTACTCAGTAGTATCTGTGGGCGTTGCCTAGGCAGCTTGAATGTGAAAATGAATTCGCGGTTCCATAATCGGCTGTGATGGGCGCAAAGATTGCGTATGGTACTCAGGTGATGCAAAAAAGACACTAGATTGACTTCATCACAGTCGTAAATATGTGCCACCAAGTTACGGTCAGCACCGCTTTTTAAATTGGCGTACCATTTGGAAAGTTGACCTAATGTCATAATTTCCACTGCTGCCCAGATGGGGGGTAACGGTTCTACGTAGTTCGCCAGCAGATGCTGGATAAAGACCTCTTTACTGTCGCGAGCATCTTTTTGCAATTGGCTGATATACTGGACATGACTCCAGGATTGTTTGAATAAGGTAGGGTCTAAATGTGGGTGCGAACCATAACGGTGTCCCAATTGGTAAGCCAATTGGGTACGCATTGCAACTTCGATACGCTCAATGGCATCCAGTATCAATAAACGTAATTCGCGGTCAAAAATGTATAAATCCAGCACTTGCTCAAAAGTTGTTCCAGGCTGGAAGGCGTGTGTAGTGTGATTGATTTCAAACGGTAGCCAATAGGCAGTCAGCCGATAGTAGTTGATCTGGCTAAGGTAATGCTTGGCTAATGGGGTATCATTGATAACCATACCACGAGTGCGTAGTTGGGCAATCTGTTGATCAATGGTTAAAGCCGGTTTGGTATAGGGCTGCTTAGGCATTCAGAAACCCATAAAAAAGAAACCCCTCATGGTGCGCAAATCTTACGGGATGCGTGAGGGGTGTTGTTGGCATAATGGTAGTCTGTGTATACAGATACGTCAACCATTTTTGATTCAGAGTTTTTGTTGTTGCCAATATGTTAAATCACTACCCATTCTATAGTGAACAGCCGCTTTGACTCAGTTTTTTGCGTGAGGCGGCGTTCCAGGGCATCAATCAAGCCATCACGCTTTGCTATGATGTCATCCTCAACCTGAAAAATCTCCTGGCGTTGGCGGCGCTGCTGTTTTTCCAGCTTTAAGATTTTTTGTTGAATGTCGTACTGTTCTTCAAGGTTGGTTGCCAGTCGTGCCTGGCGTTGCAGGATTTTGATTTGCTCTTTGGTGTCTTTCAAGGCTTTTTCAGCGGCCAGAACCAAATCATCCGCCCATTTTTCCAGCTTTTCACGCGCATCATTAAAATGTTTGTTGTTCGCTTCCAGTGATTGACTGATGGTAGCTTTGATGTGCCGCTCTGCCTCAGCGTCAAGTCTTTGATTAATGCTATCCGGTATAACCACAGCGCCAGAGACTGTGGTTGCACAGTTAAACAGTTTCTCACAAGTTTCCTGTTCCAAGGGCAAACCCTGGTTATCAATGGCAGAAAATAACAGGTATTCTTCGCGTTCATAACTTTCAACAGCTAGCGCCATTAAGGTCAAATAGCCACTTTTACCACGTAGCGTCTCCACTACCAATAAGCGATTTTGGTAAGCGCTGACATTAAAAACCAAGTGTGCGCTGGGTGTTTCCAGTGCTTTGGCCTGGTCTATAACAAATTCGCCTAACGGGTGCGAAAGCCGGTACAGAAATGCGCCGAATTCTGCACGGACTTCTTGGGATGTGTCTTCAGCTACTTCTAATAGTGGCTTGTTTGCATGGGGCGTGGTCTTGGAAATAAGATGATAACGACCTGCGGCAATGTCCGGCTTGGGTGGCTGTGTAAGATCAAAAGCCAGCGCGACATCATCAAATTGTGCCCGGTCTTGCAGCATAAAATAGGTAAGCGACCAAAAACGTTTACCGAATCTATCCAGCTGGGCTTTAGCATCTTTTAACTGGAGCCGTAGCCGTTCATGCACATCTTCGTCAAAATTTTCCAGTAACAACTTACGGGTGTCAATCATTCTGGCCTGAATGCGCTCATCCATTTCGGTTTGCAGGGCCTTAAAAGCCGCCTCAATTTCTGTGGGTGTCCGGCATTGCTGGTAAATGGTCAAAATGCGCTTTTCAAAATCCACACCCGATTCAATACTGCCCAACACATCATCAGAAGCGCCAAAAACACCATTGAACAGGTTAAATTTTTCAGTCAGCAATTCCAAAACACGACGATCAGCATCGTTGCGTTCATTCAGAAAATTGATGACCACAACATCATGCTGTTGGCCATAACGATGGCAACGACCTATGCGTTGCTCGACTCGTTGTGGATTCCAGGGCAAATCATAATTAATGACCAGCGAACAAAACTGAATATTGACACCTTCAGCCGCCGCTTCCGTGGCAATCATAATGCTGGCTTGGTCACGGAAATATTCTATCAGTGCCGTGCGTATATCAATATCACGGGAACCCGCGATACGCCCCGTGCCCTGGTTTGCCGTTAGCCAGTCTTGATAAATCGTCGTGGCTTCAGGCGTGTTATTAGTGCCGCTGAATTGCACCACCTGACCTGCATAACCGTTGGCTTCCAGGTAGTCTTTCAGGTAAGCCTGGGTACGGCGTGATTCGGTGAAAATCAGTGCCTTGCGTTGAGCATGGGTTGTAGCCAGTTGTTGAAAGCCGATTTCCAGAGCGCTCAACAGGCTGCGAGTTTTAGTATCGGTGCCAATGCTACGCGCCCATGCCGCCAATTGCGTCAACAAGTCGATTTCTTCTTTTAACTGCTTCCGATCAATAGTCGGCTTGGGGGTAGTGTCATCGTCTTCTAGGGGGTCTATAGACAGTATTTCATCGAGCAAATCCTCCTCGATGTCTTCATCCCTAAGCAACTGCTCGGCAAAATCAGGGTCATCCTGTATTTTTTCATCACGCAACACTTCCAGCCTAAGCTTCATCGTCTCCAGCGTACCGGCAATTGCCAACGAAGACGAGGCCAGCAGTTTGCGCAAGATCAGTTCGGTGAGATGGCGCTGGCGTTTGGGAATGGCATAGCTGTTGGGGCGCTGTAAAAAGGCCGTTACCGCCTCATAGAGTTTATGCTCATCATCTGTGGGGCGAAAGGGCTGGGTAATGGCCCGGCGTTCCGTGTAACGGATATATTCGGTCACTTGATTGCGTAATGTACGTCGGCAAAATCCTGACAAGCGCTGGCGCAAACCGTCCAAATCACCCCCCGCCGTGACATACTGGCTGCGGAAAGCGTTCACATCACCAAACAGGTGTTCATCGATCAGCGTGGATAGACCGTACAGCTCCAACAGCGAGTTTTGCAACGGTGTTGCAGTCAGCAGCAGTTTGCGGCTATCTTCAAGCGCCCAGCGTAAACCCTGACCAATCTTATTGCTTTCCCGATAAGCGTTGCGGAGTTTATGCGCTTCGTCGATAACCACGAGATCCCAAGCAATGGACTTCAAATCATCACGTATCCGATTGGCATAGTTATACGACAGAATAATGATGGCTTTTTGGCTGATGGGGGATTGATCTTTTTTGAGAGTATCGCGCCAGGTTTTGGCATCCAGAACGAATGCGGGCAGATTAAATTTTTCTTCCAGTTCCAGCGCCCATTGCTTGCGTAAAGAGGCGGGACAGATAACCAGCAATCGCCGTCTGCGTTCTGACCAATATTGACACAAGACAATACCCGCCTCGATGGTTTTACCCAAGCCGACTTCGTCAGCCAGTAAAACACCTTTAGATAACGGTGATTTTAATGCAAATAAAGCGGCTTCTATCTGATGGGGGTTAAGGTCAACGCTGGCATCGAAAAGCGATTGGGAAAGACGTTCGGTATCATTGGCACCATGACGGCGCGTAAGCTCGTGCGCGAAGTATTTCGCGTGGAATGATGTGATCATTTGTTAAGACGCGTCATTTTTTATATTTTTTGAATTGACTATTTATTCAGAGAGTAGCTGTTTTGAAATTTGTGCGAGTCCAGCTGTTTTTAGAAAGTTGGCAATAATTTACGCATGGGCAAGGCCGTTGCTATCGGCTGTGTAGAATATCAATCAACCGCATCTTTCAAATTCTTACCTGCCTTAAAAGACGGTATTTTCGCGGCGGGAATAGTGATTTCCGCGCCAGTTTGCGGATTCCGCCCAGTGCGTTCAGCCCGATCCTTAACGGAAAACGTACCAAAACCTACCAAGGCAACTGAATCCCCAACTTTCAAGGCATTTTCAATGGCGCTGAGCAGTCCTTCCAAAGCGCGGCCTGATTCCGCCTTGGTTAAGTTTGAGCTTTCGGCAATGGCGGCAATAAGGGTGGCTTTATTCATGGGTGATTCCTATATTAAGGTGTGTAGATTAAATGAAGGGTAGGGTTGTTTGTTGGCAACTAATACAAAATAGCAAAAAACAGTGCGGTCATGTCAGGTAATCCGGCCTGTTTGGCTGCCAAGATTATAGACGATAACTGAAGCCCTACAGCATCTTAAATACCTTGGTTGCCTACACATCAATCCATTAACCCCATCTGTAATGATAACTTAGCCAACATCATAAAAAACTGTCCGATTTGGAAGGACGGTTTTCTATTGCCGCCTTAATGATTTTTCCGCACACTGTTTTTAACAGTCGTACAGGAAAAAACACATGCCTCGCTTAATCTTTATAAAATACGTGCCCTTTTGGGTATTAATAGTCATCACCTGTTTGTTGTGTGGGTGTACCAACACCATCCACCCACGATATGGCCAGGCCACAGGCCGATGGCTACCGGCAACTAATGACGTTGGGTGGCAACGTCATCCGTCTGCTTTAGAAACCCCCACCTATAAATCAGGACAACGCTGGCTACAAGTAGGCCGTTACCACACAGTCAATGCCGTGCCGACCAGGGAACAGCAGGCACTGTTACAGGTCATCATCGAAGTCACTTTGCCGGAGGAGGTGGGGGATATCCAGTCGGCAGTGGATTATTTATTGCTGCGTAGCGGTTACCAATTTACCGCCTTGCCCCAGGCCTCCGATGTCCAGCAATTATTGCAAAAACCCATCCCAGCCATCCACCGCCATTTAGGCCCGATGACCTTGGAAAGTGCGTTACAGACCTTGTCAGGTGCACCGTTTCAACTGACCGTCGATCCGGTACACCGCCAAGTAGGGTATACGCTACCTGCCAACATTGCCCGCCAGGTGACTCCATGAGTCCCGATACCAAACCCGTGCCGGATAGGGCGATAGATGATGAAGACCATAACGATAGTTTTGGGACTTTTGGCCAGCATTACACCGAATCGGATACACCGGTTAAACTAGGCAGAATGCCCCGTTGGATAATGATGGCCAGTGCCGGTGCAGTCATCGCTTTATCGATAGCCTATTCAGGGCCTGTTAAACAGCTTTTGCCATTCGCTAAAAACTGGCAGATACCCGCCTTTGTTTGGATATCGTCTGAAACTGTATCCCCATCAGACCCAAAAATCAGCTTTGATACACGGGTAACGGAGATACCGGAAACACACCCTTTGGATTTCCGGCCAGACCGATTTACTGATGTTCATCAGACCTTGCCATTACCGCCACCTATCGACAATCCCAAAATAACACAGCTGGAAAAACAGTTGGCTTCGTTAACTACGCGTATCGAAACTCAGCAACAAACCTACACGGCACAATTTAAGGCACTGGAAAGCCAGTTAAAAACCTTACAGCAACACGCCATTAAACAACAAGCGGTACGGATAGCCACTAAACCGATACGCCGAAAGCCACCAGCGGTATTGCCTAAAACGCAAGCACACTGGCCAACAAAAGCCAAAACCGCTAGACGCAAGTCATCACTACATTCAACGGCCACCACGGTATCAGCGCCAGAATTTACCTTAGCCAGCATTGACCATTGGGGCGACAAAACACAAGCTGTGCTACGCCATCACGGCCAGCTTTATACCCTGGTGCCAGGCAGCACATTGTCAGGTTGGACTGTAATTGAATTTGCTGAAGGACATGAAGGTGTTTATATGGCCAACCGTCAGGGCCAGCGCCGCTTATTGGCATTGGATTAAGGTGTTGTGATGAAATCAATCAGTAATTCGTTGCCGTATTTGGGTTTCAGTGCCGTGCTGATGCTCTGGCAAACACTGGGCTTAGCGGTTGAGATCACCCAGCCGCAAACTACACCGTTAGCGGCCAGTGCGCCAACTGCCTTAAAACCGTCCATCATCGACACCGAAACACCAATGTTTGACCGCCAGCAATGGCAACTCAGCGAACCGGAATGGCAACGCTATACCGCACTGATGCAAGGCATACGCGGCAGCGTCAGCCCCAAGTCGCTCTCACCTTTGGAAGTGTTGGGCATCCATGCCGAAACCACTCAGGAGCGTAAACAATATGCCAAACGCTGGGCAAAACTGATGCACGAGGATGTCGAGCGTACTCTGGCTTTCCAACGCGCCTATCTGGAAGCCGCCAAGGAACTGTACGGCCAGCCACCGTTGTTTGATGCCAAGTTGATGTCGATGGGCAGTCCACGCAATGAAGCCCACGCGATTGCCGATGGCGATCGTTTGTTGGTGTTTGTAAAGCTGCAAGATTGTTTGACTTGTAACACCGTTGTGCAACAGGTGCTGGCACGCAGCGCCGGTAAACGTGTCCAGGTGGACATCTATTTCACCGATACGAAAGAACAGCAGGATGAGCCGCACATGGTGGCCTGGGCCAAACAGCACAGGCTTGACCCACAGCAGATGGCAAAGAAAGCCTTGACGCTGAACCATGACAAGGGGGCTTACTACCAGGTCAGCCAGAAAATCGTGGCCGATGTCCCCGTGGTATATGTGCTGCATGGCAACCAGCTGCACCAATGGGCGAACTAAACGACGGCAGGCGTGTTGCGGTAGGGCTGCCGCGCATCGACCAATTATCATGCCAACGTTTTTTGCAACAGTGCAGCCGGGCACTGGCCATACCGGATGCCATCTTAACCGAATACACTTTTAGGAGTCCGATTATGCACAACGTCCACCTGCAACAACCGCCCTTGGCACAGTATGAATGCGCCATCGGCTATGAATTCCCCTGGGGACATATCCTGGAACGCAGGGTCAACCAGTATGTGGTGTGGGATTTTTGCCTGAGCCAATTGCTCATGCACTATTTGCGGGCCGGCAAACGCCTGGAGGATTGCCAAAAACAGGTGTTTAGCGCATTGGAGCGCACCTTTGACTGTACAACAAGGGACTTGTTTGCGCTGGTTGGGCTGTCAAAAGCCTGGCAACTGTGCCCCAGTTCGTCGGTGGGCATGTTTAGCCAGGTGGCGCATTTTACCGCTGAACAGGCGGCACGCGAATGGGTGGTCAGCGAACTGATGGCCGCCTTGCCGGATATTATCGCCAGCGCCCAGCGCATTGTGGCAAAAACGGAGTAGTTAGTGATTCGTCTGTCGATTGTTAAAACATTGTTGTTGACCGTTATTGTCGGCCACACTGCGCCTGTTTATGCTTTCGTGCCGTCAGGCTACCAATGGGTGGCGCGTAACTCCCAGGTGCCGGAGCACTATTTTTACGGCATTGCCCTCAATGAAAGCGGCAAAAAACTCAGCAACCAAATGTTCAGGCCGTGGCCGTGGACGCTTAATGTCGAAGGCAAAGCGTATTTTTACCCGACCCGCAAAGTCTGTTACCGGGCATTGACTGGTTTTCTGGGGCAGGGCAAAACCATTATCGATATCGGTTTGATGCAGGTGAACTGGCATTACCACCGCGACAAACTGGGCAATCCATGGCAAGCGTTGGATCCGTATTTTAATCTGCACGTAGGCGCACGGATTTTACGGCACGAATACGACCAGACCCATGACTGGTTCCAGGCGGTGGGGCGCTACCATTCGCCTGGCCAACTCAGCGGACAAAAACAACGCGCCATCAATTATGCCAATAATGTCTTTAAACGCTTGGCACGGCTCAGGCAGCGTTCATGAAATCGGCAACCGGCAATATCAAGACCGCATGGGTTATGGCATTGGCCATCTTGCACGCGTCCCAGGGTATGGCTGAACCGGTGGTAATTTTCGACACGGGTAAAACGCAATCATTGGCGGCCTATTTACCCGCTATTAAACCGCCTACCCAAACAGCTTTTACAGCCCAGACCACAGCGGCAAGCCTCAATGCTGAACGTTTGCCCATTTTGTCGCACAGTTTGCCGATGACAACACCGGAACTGACCCCAGGCAACGTAGCGCTAAAAACCCTGTCGATCCCTTATCTGGAGCGGCCGGTGTTTATCATTGGCGCGGATGCGTTGTCGTTACAGTGGATACAGCGCCACCGTGAGCGATTGGACACGCTGCATGCGGTGGGTTGGGTGGTCAATGTGGAGAATGCTGAACAATTGGCTCAGCTTAAACAACAGGCTGCTCCGTTGGAACTGGTTGCCTTGTCGGGTTCTGAACTCGCCCAGCAGTTTGGCTTAAGCCATTATCCGGTGTTGATTTCATCGGCCAGGATGGAGCAATGAGTAAAGTTTACCCGATGGAAGCGCTGTTGCGTCCGCCGGTGGAGTTTTTCACAGCGTTTTCAGCCGCAGGTGCAGCATTTATTGCCGGAATTGCGCCTTGGGCGTTGATGATGACACCGTCTGTGGGCACTGCCACGGCGTTGGTATTATCGATGCTGGCGGTGGTGCGAACTCGTGAAGGCTGGCGTATCCTGCGCTATCAGCGCAGTTTGAGGAAATTGCCGGAGTACCGGCTATCGGTGGCCAAAACGCCGGTGAGCGCCACCCGTTTGTTCTTGGGGCAGGGCTTCTTATGGACTCAGCAACACACGCAACGTTTACGCGACACCCAGCGCCCGAAAGTACGGCATTATTTGCAACAGGGGATTTTATACCGCTGGGCGCGGCAGATGGAAAGCCGCCATGAAAAAAACACGGCCTTCAAACTGCTGTTCCGCCTGTTTAGGCTTAACGTCTGGGGCAATCCTTTCAAACCGCTGCCGCCGGTCGGCGGTAAACCGCAAATCCATGCGGTGGGCATGACCGAACAAGCGGTATGGATGGATTTACGCGAACGGGTTGGCCATACTTTGGTGCTCGGTACTACCCGCGTCGGCAAGACCCGTTTTGCCGAATTGTTGATTACCCAGGACATCCGCCGTGGCGATGTGGTGATCGTCTTTGACCCCAAAGGCGATGCCGACCTGATGAAACGGGTGCTGGCCGAAGCCAAGCGGGCAGGGCGAGACAACGAAACCTATATTTTCCATTTGGGCTATCCAGAAATATCCTGCCGCTACAATGCCATCGGCAATTTTTCCCGCATTACCGAAGTCGCTACCCGCGTCACCAATGCCTTGCCCAGTGAAGGCAATTCGGCGGCTTTTCGGGAGTTTGCTTGGCGCTTTACCAATATGATCGCGATGGCGCTGGTGAAAATGGGCCGGCGGCCGGATTACCAGCAAATCACCCGTTACATCACGCATATTGAACCGTTGCTGCTGGAATATTACCGGCATTGGTTACCGGAGGTTGCGCCGGATGGCTGGAAGCAGGCCGTGCAAAAAATCGCCACTGGCATCCATGAAAAAGACCTGCCTTCTGCACTCAAAGGCCGCAGCCATGACGTGATTGCCCTGGTGCGTTATGTGAAGGAAAACGGTTTTTATGATGCGGTGGCCGATGGCCTGCGCTCGGCGTTTGAATACGACAAAACTTATTTCGACAAGATCGTCGCGTCATTATTGCCGCTGATGGAAAAACTCATTTCCGGCAAGACCGCGCAATTGATTTCACCCAATTATGCCGATGCTGACGATCAGCGACCGATTATCGATTGGCGGCAAGTTATCCGCCGTAAAGGCATTGTCTATGTCGGCCTTGATGCCTTGTCAGATATGGCGGTGGCATCCGCAGTGGGCAATTCCATGTTTGCCGATTTGGTGTCGGTGGCGGGCGACATTTACAAGCACGGCACTGACCACGGCTTGCCCAATGACATAAAAAGCAATAAGTTGCCGACCGTATCCTTACATGCCGATGAGTTCAATGAATTGATCGGCGCGGAATTTATACCGCTGCTTAATAAAGCCGGTGGTGCGGGTTTTCAGGTGACGGCGTATACACAAACCTGGTCGGATGTGGAAGCCCGTTTGGGCAACAAGGCCAAAGCAGGGCAGGTGGCCGGTAACTTCAATACCCTGATCATGCTGCGGGTAAAAGAACTGGCCACCGCCGAAATGCTGACTTCGCAAATCGATACCTGTGAAGTCAGCACCTTGATGGAAGTATCCGGTGTCAATGATTCTTCAGACCCGTTTTCAAGCGTGGACTTTTCTTCCAGCAATGAAGACCGCCTCAGCACCACCGAAGTGCCGCTGATATCACCGGCCACTATTATGGCGTTACCGAAAGGCCAGGCGTTTGCGTTGTTGGAAGGCGGGCATTTATGGAAACTACGCCTACCGTTATCGGATGCCAGCGATGATCCTTTGATCCCCAAGAGTATGTCCGATGTCGCCCAAGACATGCAACGCCGATACAACAGCACCTTTAACACCTAAATCGGTGACCCGTCATCCAAGCCACCCAGCAGAATAATGCCCGCACCGAATTCAACCTCAAACCACCGCTCTGCCCAGCAAGCCGTAGAGCAAGGCCTGTTAAGCCGGATTCTGACGACACTGGTGCAATTTTGTTTTTTTGCGCTGGCCACTTTGCTGTTGGCAGTGGTGATTGAATGGGTTGGCATGGTATTTTTCTGGCAAGCCCAGGGTTCTAGTCACAGTGCAGGGATGCTGGCGCAAGAGCTGACCTATTTGAACAGCGATTTTAAGCGTAGCGCCCTGGTGGCCGAGCCAATTGAATTTGCCCGGCGTTGCTCGGCCAATTTCTATTATTACCTGTTCCAGAAAACCGGCATTGAACGAGGGATTCAATGGTTGGCCAACCCAGCACCGCAACACAATCCGCAGTTACACAACTGGGTAAAATACGCCTACCATTTGAGCGCGGATTACATCCTGGCCGCCATTACCATGACCTCCGTGTTTGCCGTGCGCCTGGCGGTGTTGGTTTTGTCGGTACCGGCGTTTGTGTTGCTGGCACTGGTCGGGATTATTGATGGCCTGGTGCAACGGGATATCCGGCGCTGGAGTGGCGGGCGGGAAAGTGCTTTTGTTTACCACTGGGCCAAAAAATTTATCTTGCCGTCTTTGACTTTGCCGTGGATGGTGTATCTGGCCATGCCGTTCAGTATCCATCCTAACCTGATTGTCTTGCCGTTTGCGGTGTTGTTGGCGGTGGTGGTGAGGGTGATGACGGCTACTTTTAAAAAGTATTTGTAGGAACGGCGGAGCCTTACTGGGTTTTCTGAATCCTACCAGCGTCCTGCATAAAGTACACCACATGGCTGACATAAGGGAAGCTCAATACGCTTTTAGCAAGCGAGTCTTGGTTTTCAAGCCCAGCGCAGGGGTGCCAAGCAATTCCTCTTGGGCTTTAAGTAACATTTCCCCAAATTCCCTTTTAGCATTGCCCATCTCTATTATTCCCTCCTTGATTAATTATTTTGATTACTTTAATCAAAATAAACTGTGTTGTTAAAGCGTAGACGGGCATTTGCATCTGGCCATGAAAACCCCAGTGCGGTAAGCTCCAAATAGACAGGTTACTGTCGTGCCGATCCAAATTGTAAAGGTTTTCGGTGCGTTAATAGTAGCGTAAGTGCTTATTAATACGCCGCATTCCTGAGCTGCTTGTATTTTTTCTTGTCTTATACCCATCCTCACAGCACGTTCCACCCAAAAACCGTCCTATTTGGAAGGACAGTTTTCGCTATTTTTTTTAAAATTTTTGCGTAAATTATGCCTCCGAGTGGTGGACTTAAGGGAGGTTGACTCATGCGTACATTTTTATTTCTAACGGTCGGCCTGTTAGTGGCAGAGCCAGTGACTGCCGATCCGGAAGGCGAACGTGAAGCCTTGGCGCGTGTCGCGCATGAACTGGATGCCTTGGCACCGATGATCGCCGAAGCGGAAGCCCAGGCCGACCCCGATGCCACTGTTAGGTTTGAGTACGGTTGGCTTCGGGACGACCTGGTACGCATGAAGCTTGGCCTGCGTGAACACACAACGGCCACGCGCCAGCAACCGCGCAGTTTTCCGCCACTTAAAGGGGATTACCGTACCAGGTAACACCGGTGACAGCAAACCAACTCGCGCTGTTCCAGCAATCGACCGGTGTGTCTACTGGCAGCCTGACGCTGGGCATTGCCAGTGTCGTGGCTTTGGTGTTTTTAACTTTTGGTGCCTGGCTGGCCTACCGGCAGTTACAGCGCTGGCAGATTGGGCAGATTTCGTTTTATGAGCTGTCGGTGCTGTTGGTGCGGGCGGCGGTCGTGATGTTGTTGTTGGGTTATTGTGTAAGGTAATCGTAGTGTCAATCTTGAACAAGGGGTTTTATGGCTATTTCCAAGCTTAAATGTGTATACGCCACGGCGGCAATGTGGCTTTTACTGTGGGGTGCCAACGGGCAGGCGGCGTTGCCGACACCCACAGCACCCAGTACCGGTGCACCGGCTGGCAACTGGTTGAACCTGATTAAAGGCTATGCCAAGGATGCCGGCCTGGTGCTGGGGCTGGTCATTGCAACGGCGGCGTTCCTGTGGATCGCCTGGATCACCATTGCTAAATTCAACGAGGCCCGCAATGGCCGCGCCGAATGGGGCGAAGTGGGCTTGACCGGCATTATTGCCGCCGGGGTTATGGTGTTCATCAGCTATTTGCTGACCGAAGCCTCCACCACCATCGTTTAACTGTAAACCGGTGATGGTTAATGTTTTGTATGACGCAAGGCATTGACCATTGCCACTGAGGATAATCATTCATGAACCCAAACGACGTAAACGACATCCTGGCCGACCGGCTCAATTCAGAGCCGTTAATTTTCCGTGGCTGCTCAAACTCCGAACTTGGCATGATCCTGTTGTGCGCCGTGCTGTTCTGGGTGCCGGTGTCGCTGATGATCGCCGCCTCGTTTGGCGCGGTGGCGATGGGCTTAGGCCTGTCGGGACTGGGTATTTTAGCCACGGTGTATGTCGGCGCGACGTTGTTCCAACTGGTCAAACGCGGCCGCCCGGACAATTACTACCAACACCTGATGATGATCCGGCTCAACGACTTGGGCCTTTGGCGCTCAAAACTGATCCGCCGCCACGGTTCCTGGTCATTGGGCCGTTCATTCCTGACTGTCAACTAGAAAGCCCAACACCATGCGCTACCGCGACGAGAACAGTAACTTACGTGCCCACATCAGCAGCTTGCGCTGGCTGGCCACTCTATTGGCGCTCATCATTGCAGGACTTGGGTATGGCTGGCACCATGCCAAGGAAGCCGTGCGCATCCATATCCCACCGGATTTGCGCACTGGCGCGGTCATCAAAGCCGAAGATGCACAACCGGCGCATATCTATGCCTTCGCCAATACCGTGTTCCAGCAGGCCAACCATTGGGACAATGGCCAGGATGATTATGGCCAGCAACTGTTCCGCGTCTCGCCATATTTGACCCCGCCGTTTATCGACAGTTTAAAAGCCGATATGGCATTGCGCGGCAAGAACGGCGAGTTGTCAGGGCGCACCCGCACCATCCAGCCCTTATCCGGCCAGGGTTTTGAAGAACGCCGTGTGGTTATTTTAAGTGATGACAGCTGGTTGGTCTGGCTGGATTACAACATCCGTGAATATGTGAAAAGCATCGAAGTCAAGAACGTCAGTATCCGTTATCCGATCCGCGTTGTGCGCTATGACATCGATAGGGATGCTAATCCGTGGGGCTTGGCTTTGGATGGTTATGAAAATGACGGCCCAAAAACTCTCAACGCCCGACAACCATTGCCTGAACTACCAAAACCAGTCCCGCAACAGGAGACACCCTGATGAGAGGACGTTATCGCAATTTAGCGTTTTTGATGGCATTTGCCACTTCAAGTAGCCATGCCGAAACTGACATTCCACCCGGCTTGGGGCTAAGTCCTGATGGCAAGGCCGAATTAAGCACAGCTCGGGCAGACGAATCCGTAGAACGTATCCTGTGGGATGGTGTCCCGATAGCGATTACTATCGGTGTGGGCAGGGAACGCATCATCCAGTTTCCAGGCAGTGTGCGTTTGGGTATCCCATCGCAGTTATTGCCGTATTTACGTACCCAAAGCCAACACGGTAGTGTGTATTGGCTGGCTACACGGCCATTTGCCGCGACCCGACTCCAGGTGCAGGACAGCCAAAACGGCCAATTTTATCTGATTGATCTGACGGCAACCGACAAGCCCACGTCCCAGTCGCGTATTGAGGTCATCAATACCACTGCGCAAGCGCCGGAAGGCGCACACCCTAGTCATAGTGACGCACTGGCAGAAAACAACAACGGTATTCCATCAGTTCCACCCAAATTACCTGGCCGCGAGCGCCAAAAAACAACCACAGTATCCGATTACGCCGTGCTGACCCGCTATGCCGCACAACAATTGTATGCGCCGGCCCGGTTGCTTAAAACACCTGAGGGCGTACATGCAGCCAGCTTTAACAGCGACCGCAGCGATACCTTATTACGTGGTAGCGACATCCTGGCCGAACCGGTGGCCGCCTGGCGCAAAGGTAATCTTTATGTTACCGCCGTGAAACTGACCAACCGTTCCGCGCACACGGTTGTGCTTGACCCACGCTTGCTGCGCGGGCAATGGCGCACTGCCACTTTACAACACGCACAACTCGGTGGCACCGACAGCGACACCAGTGTGACGGCGTTGTACCTGGTTTCCGACCGGCCTGTGGCAAGGCTCCCCTGATGCCATCGAATAAAGCCTTACCGGTGTTCGCCGGATTGATTCTCATCATGGTGATTTTTATCGCCCTAAAATCCTGGGACAAAAAAACACCGCTCCACCGTGCCTTGCAAGCTGTCCCGGTCGCGCCGCAACCGGATGCCGATTCACCGGCCGATACTGTGCGCACCCTGACCGCGTATGTCGCCGATCTCAAGGCGCAATCAGCCAGTATTGAACGGCAAAACACCGAGTTGCTGAACCAAAAAAACGAGTTGGCCACCAGTTTGAAGGCGATGTTGACCGAGGAGGTGCAAAAACAGACGCTCGCCAATAATCCTGAAATTTCTGCCTTGAACGCCCAGCTCGAAGCGCTCAAAAACAAGCTGGACACCGTGGCGCAAAACCCGCTGTTACCGAACGCGACCTTGCCGGATGGCTTCAACCCGAACCCGCCCACGGGCTACAGTGCAGCACCCATAGATACTATCCAATGGATAGAGCCGTTGGGAACATTGCCACCAGCCGCTGGTACAGTGAATCCCGGTGTAAATGGCACGACACTGGCAGCGACACCGCCGAATACTTTACTGGATGCAACAGCAATTGCGCCATTGTCTCCGCTTGAACCAGCCTATACCGTACCGCGCAATGCCACGCTGATCGGTTCCACGGCCATGACCGCGTTAATCGGCAAAGTGCCGTTCAAGGATACGGTGTCTGACCCGTTTCCCTTTAAAGTCATTGTCGGCAGCGACAACCTGGCCGCGAATGGTATTGATATTCCTGGCCTGAACGGCATGGTGTTCAGTGGCCATACCACCGGTGATTGGACGCTGTCCTGCGTACGCGGCACGGTGCAGTCGGTGACTTTCGTGTTTGATGACGGCACGATACGGACTTTACCGAGTAGTTCACAGAACAACACCAGCAATAACAGCGCCCTGTCTGGCAACACGTTGCAAACCGGTGCCGGTTCTGGCACCGGCCAAAACCAAACCAACGCCATCGGCTGGATTTCTGACAAACACGGCATCCCGTGCGTCAGTGGCGACCGTATCAGTAATGCCGCCAACTTTTTAGGTGGCCGACTCTTGGCCAAGTCGGCACAAGCCGCTTCCAAGGCGTTTGCCCAGGGTAATGTCACCCAAAATGTCACGCCTCTGGGTGGCGTGATGTCCGCCCTTACCGGTAATGCCGCCCAATACGCAGGTCTGAACGCCATTGCCGGTGGCGCGGATGAACTCAGCCGCTATCTGGATGAACGTGCCGCCCAATCGTTCGATGTGGTGTATGTGGACACCGGCGTAGAGCTGGCCATCCACATAGACCAGGAACTGCCCATTGATTATGACCCTAACGGAAGGAAAACCAGTTATGAAACACAGCTATCAAACCGCCAAACTGCTGTTGATTAACGTGGCGCTGATGTTGTCCGCCTGTGCCGTCAGCAACAAGGAATCGATCTTGCCACAAGGCGGAGCGACGATGAAACAAGTTTATGACAGGCACTTTTCCGGCCAGCGGCTGGGCAGTGAAAATTCGCCGGAGTCCAGTACTGGTGTGACATCGCCAATGGGACAAGTCCGTTCTTTGGGTAATAGGGCAACTGATTTGAAAGGCTACAGCCGTGAAGCCTATAACGAAACCCAGCTCATCTTTCAGCGTTTGCCTAATCCGGACTTGGTGATGTACGTCTTCCCGCATTTGTCAGGGGCTGAAGGCAATCCTATTCCTGGCTACAGCACGGCATTCCCGTTTTATGACACGGTGCATTATGCACTGCCTGGTGAACTGGAGGGCGAGTAATGGTTTTTTCAAAAAAACGCGGTAGCCGTTTTTCACCGTTCGGTAAACAAGCCGTCATACCGGACGGCCAACAGCGCCGCCGTACGGTGGACAAACCGCCCACCCAAGACCGTATCAAGCAAATGTATGCCAGCCCTCAGTCCTTTACCAACCTGTTGCCCTGGCTGGAATATGACGCATCGAACCAGTGTTTTTTATTGGATGACGGTATTAGCGTGGCGGCTTTGTTTGAGGTGGATCCGATTGCCACCGAAGGCCGGACGGAAGCCTTTATGGTTGAGCTGCGTGATAAATTGCAGACAGTGTTGACATCTTTGCCGGAAGAGCAGGGCAGCCCATGGATCGTGCAGTTTTATCTCCAGGATGAAGCCAATCTGGCCGGCATGGGCGATACCGTGGCGGCTTATGTGAAGGATCGGGCACGGCACAGTATGTTGACCGACCGTTATTTGGACACTTTGCAGGCGCATTTCCAGGCGATTTCAAGACCCGGTGGCTTGTTTAACGACAGGGCGGTGACCGGCAATGCCTGGCGCGGCCAGACCCGTAAAATCCGCGTTACCCTGTACCGCCGCCATAAAACCCAACGTGGGCAAAGTCTCGGCGTGTTCCAGTCGCCGGTGCAGGAACTGAATGATGTGGCCTCCAAACTGGTGGCCTCGCTGAATGCGGCCGGTGTGCGCATTCAGCGCTGTGGCGGCCAACAACTGTATGACTGGCTGTTCCGCTGGTTTAACCCGTTGCCGGATACCGATGGCAAAGCCGTCGCTTATCCTGGCGATGTTGAACTGCCGTTCGGTTTTGATTTCAGCGAGTCCCTGATGCTGGGCACACCGCATTCCGATAAAGATCAGGGCATCTGGTGGCTTGATGGTTTGGCGCACAAGGTGGTCACTGTGCAGGCGTTGCGGCGTGTACCGGCCATTGGCCTGTTAAGTTCGGAGCGCGGCGTGGGCGAACATATTTTTGCCACGTTTGACCGTGCCCCAGAAAACACCATTTTAGTGATGACGGTGGTGATCCGCGCTCAGGATGAAGTACGCAATCATTTGTCGGCCATCCAGCACGCGGCGGTGGGTGATAACCCCGAAGCCAAGCTGGCAGGCCTAGATGCCGA
>NZ_FUKI01000025.1 GCF_900163755.1 Crenothrix polyspora
GTTTGAAATTGAAGAAAAATATAAAGCAATTAAAGACTTAAAAAAATACGTAATAGACCCCGCTATCAAAGACATCAACACCCATTCAAACTACCAGGTAAATTGGACACAACGCAAAACCGGACGTAACGTAACGCATTTAACCTTCATATTTACTGAAAAACAGCCCTTAACGCCCGAAAATCCCAAAAGACCTACACAGGACTAAGGAAAAGATGATTAACGGCGTAAAAGAGTCAGAAATCAAAAAATCGGCCAAGGTGGGTGAGTCGTGGGAAGACGCGGCGGCTCGGATCAAAGCTAAACAATAAACCTAGGCCTAAAAATACAACATGGACAAACTCAAACTACACAGCCCCAATTTCATTCAAGACAATATTGCCAAACTGGCAGAACTCTTCCCCAACTGCATCACGGAAACATTGGGCACAGATGGTATGCCACAAAAAGCCATCGATTTTGACCAATTGCGCCAAGAGCTGTCCGATAAAATTGTTGAAGGCCCGCAAGAACGTTACCAGCTCAATTGGCCAGGCAAACGCGAAGCTTTGTTAACCGCCAATGCACCCATTGCCAAAACCTTACGCCCTTGCCGCGAAGAAAGTGTGGATTTTGACACCACCCAGAATTTGTATATTGAAGGCGACAATCTGGATGCACTCAAGCTGTTGCAGGAAACCTACTTGGGTAAGGTGAAGATGATTTACATTGACCCGCCGTATAACACGGGTAACGACTTTATTTATGAAGATGACTTTGCTGAAGACAGCGAAAGTTATTTGCTAAAGTCCAACCAAAAAGATGAAGCAGGCAATCGCTTGGTGGCGAATAATGAATCCAATGGGCGCTTTCATTCGGATTGGCTCAGCATGATGTATCCGCGCTTGAAACTGGCAAGAAATTTATTGCGGGATGATGGGGTTATTTTTATTTCGATTGATGATAATGAACAAGCGAATTTGAAACGGTTGTGTGATGAGATTTTTGGGGAAGATAGCTTTTTAGCCTCTATTATTTGGAAAAAGAAAACAAATGGGAACAATGTTTGGTGTAATTCCCCCAGTTCATGATTATTTTATAAGCTATTCAAAAAATTCTTCTTTATTGAATGATGCAAACTTTGGAATGCCATTAACTAAAGATTTTATTGATAAAAACTTTAAAAACCCAGATAACGATCCGCGCGGAGTATGGACGACGATGGATTTATCCGCTAATCATGAAGGTCCTTATTTCCCGATTGAAAACAAAGAAACTGGGGAGATTTATTACCCATCAAAGGGAAGATATTGGGTTTTTAATGAAAAAGAAGTGGAAAAAAGGATTAAAGATGGAAAAATAATTTTTGGAAAAACAGGGAAATCTAGTCCTGTTTTCAGTACCGTACACTTTTTAAACCAAGCCAAAGCTAGCTAATATCATGGCGTTACCTTTA
>NZ_FUKI01000027.1 GCF_900163755.1 Crenothrix polyspora
AGTTTATTATCATCCCTATTTACCAGTTACACCATAACGTCACACAATTCGCCCCATGAGCCATGATTTTTAGTAAAAATTGGCAAAAAAGTGCAGGCAATATTTTTGCAAAATAACATGTAACAATATGATTTTTATATAAATTTTTTTGTCAATGCGTAGCTCCTATTACTCAGTTACAGCCACCGTTCGTGCTGAGCTTGTCGAAGCATGAACGGCACACTTCGACAAGCTCAGTGCGAACGGTTACGCTGTAACTATTGAACTGTGAAAACGCTGTAAATCAAACCCGCTAAATCTCAAGCGTATTAACTACGTTATCTTTGTTTACTCACACAGCCGCAACTGTTTTTTGCCGCTAAAACGGAATATCATCATCAAAATCATCAAAGTTTGCTGGCATATTGGGCATGCTGCTGCCCGCACTTGCTTCTGGCATAGGCCGTGAAGCTTGTGGTGTACTGGGTTTTTCTGGCACAGCATGGCTTTGCTGTGGGTATTGGCTAGGCTCGCCCGTGTGCATAGCGCCGGTGCCGCCACTTCTACTGCCTAGCATGTGCATTTCGGTGGCGATAATTTCTGTGGTGTAGCGATCTTGTCCGTCTTGGCTTTGCCATTTACGGGTTTGCAAACGGCCTTCCACGTAAACCTGGCTGCCTTTTTTTAAATATTCACCGGCAATTTCTGCCAAACGATTGAAAAAAATTACCCGATGCCATTCGGTCGCTTCTTTTTTTTCACCGGATTGCTTATCTTTCCATCTGAAAGTAGTGGCAACACTGATATTGGCCACTGCGCCGCCAGTGGGCATGTAGCGCATTTCAGGGTCTGCACCTAAATTTCCAATCAACGTCACTTTATTGAGCATAGCGTTTCCTGTTGTTACTGATTGATATATTGATTAATTAACGCTTGTAACTGATCTTTTTGCAAGCATTGGTTATCTACTTTCAAATACGCCACCGCTTCGTCTGTGCGCAAGGTTACCTCTTCCACACCGACAATTTTTAATACTTCTGTAACAAACGTGTCTATTTCCTGCGCTGACATTTCGTTTAAATACAGCATTAGATTAGCCCAGTAACGCGGCTGCTTCATGGATAACGACAGCAACAACCAGCTAAACGCCGCCACAGCACATAAAATAAATACTGCCCACATCCCGTATTGGCCGTAACACCAGCCACCGGCTGCACCGCCTAAGCCTGCACCCAAAAACTGGCAACTGGAATAAACCCCCATCGCCGTACCTTTTAAATCACCAGGTACGGTTTTAGAGATTAACGACGGTAAGGTGGCTTCCAGCAAATTAAATCCACAGAAAAATAGCCACAAAAAAATAATAATACCCACCAAACTGCCACTGGTCATTGCCAGGCCTAAATCGGCCAGCACTAACGCGGCAATGGCACCGATAAACACCGGCTTCATCTTGCGTTTTTTCTCGGCCAAAATCACAAACGGGATAATCGCCGCCATTGAGGTAACAAACACCGGCAAATACACCAGCCAATGTTTATCGGGTAATAAATGTGCATCACGCATGGCAAGCGGTATAACGACAAAACTGGCGGTCAACATTAAATGTAATACAAAAATGCCGTAATTCAAGCGTAATAGTTCAGCATCTTTAATAATACTGGAGAATTTGGACGGAATCAGCTGAGTATCGCTATGGCTTTTGTAATTGGCCGGATTGGGCACAATATAAATTACCACTAAAATCGCCAGTAGGGTTAATACTGCCACCATCCAAAATAAGCCGTGTACGCCAATAAGCCCTGCTATAACAGGGCCTGCGGTAATGGCAACACCAAACGATACCCCAATGCTAGCGCCAATCAGCGCCATTGCTTTGGTACGGTGGACTTCTTGGGTTAAATCGGCGACTAACGCCATAATGGTGGCGGCAATCGCGCCGGAACCTTGTATGGCTCTGCCGATTAATACCCCATAAATAGTTGTTGACAGTGCGGCCACTACGCTGCCGATAAAAAATAAAATCAGACCAATAATAATAATCTGTTTACGGCCATAGCGATCTGACAAAATGCCGAAAGGGATTTGCAGCACTACTTGTGTTAAGCCATAGATACTGATTGACAGCCCCATTAAGAACGGCGTAGAGCCTTCCAGTTGTTCGGCAAACAGTGACAACACTGGCATAATTAAAAACAAGCCCAACATGCGCAAGGCATAAATACTGGCCAATGACCAGGTGGCGCGTTTTTCCGATGCCGACATCGGACTGGTAATATCCTGCACGTTTGTCAAAATCACTGACTCCTTGAGCTAAGCTATAAAAAAAACGCAATCTGCAGGTACGGTATTAACGTCAGCACGGATTGATTTTTGTAAAAACGCAGATTATAACAATCTTTAACCCGTCCGCGCTGAGCTTGTCAAAGGACAAAGGATTTGTGGTTCGATGGGCGCATAACGAATGACCTTTTAAAATAGCGACCCGTTAACGATGCGAAGTAGTGCGTTCGTATTAAATGAATATAAGTCAACAACAGCCGACAAGCAGATGATTTCAATAACTTTTAGTGCAAAAAAATATTCTTGCGTTACAGGTGATTAATCTTGACAAATCCAGTAGATAATACAAACTACAATAGATTCCCTTATTCGAGTACCTTCTTTGAACGATATGCCCTTTAGTATGCTGTTTGGCATGCTTGCAGTGATGCTGATTTTGTCAGCTTTTTTTTCCGGTTCAGAAACGTCTTTAATGACGCTCAACCGTTACCGCTTGAAACACCTGGTAAAATTGAAACACAAAGGCGCTATTAAAACCCATGTCTTATTACAACAACCAGACCGCTTACTGGGGCTGATTTTATTATGCAATAATTTTGTCAATAATTTTGCTTCATCCATTGCCACCGTTATTGCCATAAAATTGTATGCTGATGAGGAGTCCAGTGTGGCTATTGCCGCTGCACTGCTAACCATTGTGATGTTGATTTTCTCAGAGGTGACCCCTAAAACTCTAGCGACTATAAAACCTGAGTTGCTTGCGTTTCCTGCTGCGTGGATTTACACGCCGTTACTTAGAGTTCTGTATCCTATCGTTTGGTTTATTAATCTATTTGTTAATCTGCTATTAAAGCTGGTGCGGGTGGATGTCAAAAAGAATAATACGTACACCATTAATAAAGAAGAACTCAAAACCATCATTGCTGAAACTGACAGCTTGATGTCGCAGCGCTACCAAAAAATGCTCATGAGTATTTTGGATCTTGAGACCGCTACCGTAGAAGACATTATGACCCCGCGTAATGAGATTGTCGGTATTGATCTGGAAGCGCCGCTGGAAACCATTATCGATCAAATTAAAAACAGCCCGCACACCCGTATGCCAGTGTACAAAAAAAGCATTGATCGCGTGATTGGTTTTTTGTATTTACGCAAAGTGTTGTTGTTGTTAAATATGGACGATTTTGATAAGCACACGCTCATCAGTTTATTGGTAAAGCCCTCGTTTATCCCAGAAAGTACGCCGGTACACGCGCAAATGGTGCGTTTTAAAGACGAAAAAATCCGTGTGGGTTTGGTGGTTGATGAATACGGCGATGTACAAGGCTTGGTGACGATGGATGATTTGCTGCAAGAAATTGTTGGCGAGTTAATAACTGAAGATGTCACGGCGAGAAAACAAAGTGACGGCAGTTATTTGGTGGATGCCAATATTACTATCCGCGAATTAAATCGCGTAACGCAATGGGCGTTACCCACCGAAGGTCCAAAGACCTTAAATGGCTTGATTATTGAGTTTATGGAAACCATCCCCGATGCGGGTATTAGCATAAAATTACACGATTACCCGCTGGAAATTATCAAGTGCGATGAACATGCGGTAAAGCTGGTTAAGTTTTTGCCGCAGAAACAGTCAAAGGTTCTAAAAAAACATACTTAAAGCGAGTTTATCACCCCGCACGTTTGCAAGCCCTGCTTCACTGCTTCGGCAATAGCTGTACGCACCGGCTGCGTTTGAATAGCTTGTTCTTCATCTCGGTTAACAATAACGCCTGCTTCTAACAGTACCGCAGGCATAACAGCTGTTTTCAATACCACTAAATTATCATAATAGTACACACCATTATTTTGATCCGCCCATTTTTTGCCTTCACCCTCAATATGCTCCGCATGGTGCGTAGCGGCATGAAAGCCGTGTTGCTTAAGTGCCGCCCCTATTGCACTGGCGCAGTGTAAACTGACTGCACGCTGTGGATTTTTTTGGGATACAAACAAAGAAAATCCAGAAAAACTATCGGTATACTGTTGCACCACTCCCTGCCATTGCCACGGCTTTAGATAACGCGGCTGCACGGAATCATGATGAATAGCCAGAAAAAACGTTGCCCCTGTCTTTTTAGCAGTTAATGTCCGTTCAGACAAAGATACACTATTACCATCAGTGCCAATCTGTACTGTGTGAACATTCTGTGCGTGTAGAAAATCATCAATAACGCGTGCCAGCCCAACATTAAACTTAAATTCAGGCTGGCCACGCGCACTGATCGCACCCGAATGTAAGCGTGAATGCCCGACATCAAGCGCGATGAGCGGTACATTATTCCTAGCCGCCACTTGCGATATCGCCAAGGGCAGTGCAATTACCAGGCAAATTTTTCTAAGGTGCGCCATGTGTCGTTAGCCAAATACTTATTAAAGCTTGCTGTTTTGGCAGCCAGAACTTGAGCACTCACGATGGCGATCTTGAATAAAGCGTAAACGTTCTACAGTAGTATCCGTTGCACAATTCAGATTGACATAAAAACCGTCGGTTTCATGCTTAGAGCATTTCGTGTTTCTAGTTTCTATCCACGCTAATTGACCGGTTTTAAGCGCCAATTTGCCATTGCTATCAAGCTGAGCATACAGTTTTTTATATTGCTCATTAATTTCTTTATCAGCCTCCTGATAAACTTTGTTGAGACAATACAAGCCATCAAAATCATTTTTGGGTGTATCACACGCCGAATTGGCGGCAACACTCCCTGACACAAGCAATAATACCAACAACGCTAAATGTTTCATTTCATTCCCTTACAATAAAAAATCAACAATATAACCAAGCCCGAGTTAGCTAACACAGTACAGTCATTAATATCAGCCCTGGAATGATACCTAAAATCAAACCCAGAACAATGGCAATCGTTTCGCCTGATGAGTAATTACAGCCCGTTTTACCGACACCCAGATGAACAGCGCGGTCATTATCAAGCCCTGCCAACATGATGCCAGAAAACTCATCCGCGATTTGTTGCTGATTGGCAGCCAACTTAATGTGTTGACGCATGTCATGCAGACGTTTTTCGGCAATACGAATATCATCACTTAAAGGCATCAGCGTACTAGCACTGTGCAGGGCATCCACTGCGTCGTCAGTCGGCGCTAATGCTAACTTTCGTGCTTCATCAATCGAACGGGCTGTGACTATCTTTAAATGCAGCGCTTGCAGTTCTTGGGTCTGCGTTGAAAGCCCCTTTATCATATCCACTGAAGACAACGTATTCGCCATTGCGTTTTGCATAAGACCGCACATCAGCAATACACACACAATTTTTGATAAATTAATCATGGCTACCTTTTTAATAAAAAATCAGTTAAAACAGAACATCACAATAAGTATAGACAAAATTGTCTTTCAGGCTTTACAAAAATACGTTAGACTGTCAAAAACAACTGCCGTAATCTAACAGCGCTTCTTCGCAATTAAAAAAGATACGCGGATAGTAAATACGTATAAACATCATTAAGCCGTATTCTACAAAAACAGCCACCGTAGCCAATCGTGCCAGTGCTGCCCACACACGTAAGCGTGTATTACTGGAACAGCGCCAGATACTGATTGACCACCACACAACTCCTAAAAACAATGCAAAATGTATTTCATCCCAGGTGGAAACAGTAATGCTTGCTGATTTAGCCAATAAGTCGGCAACTACCAAGCCGGCATTTAAACACAGGAAAAATGGCCAAAATACCCAATACAAGGACACGCCACCCAGCCATGCCGTCAACAAAAAATTACTATACGGTTTGGGCTGCCAATTTTTCTCTTGTGGCGCACTGATATACAGTAAAACCAAAATAGCTACAGTCATGAATAAAAATTCGAAGAAATTGACTGATTTAATGTCATTAAATAGAATAGGCAAAGAGTAAAAAAACATAGTATTCGTGTATCCCTGATCAACTAAAAATTAGGCAGATTATTACAATCCATCAAATTATACGCCATAAAAAACCCGATTAAGTCAATAACCTAGCGAGATTTTCAAATACTGCCACGCTGTATTTTTAACTTACTAAAGTACACTAAAACACAGGCTATTGCTCACATAAGGAGCGCGTCTCGCCAGGGCAACATAAGCATTACATAATTGACTATCGCCAAGCTTACTTGCCAAATATTACAGCGTTTTCAACTTAGGAACGCGCACGAAATAACTTGAGCAAGTTCATGCTTCGACAGGCTCAGCACGAACGGTGGTGGCGTTTAAGTTGTTCAAGTTATTTCATGCACGTTCCTTAGGGCAGTTACAGCCACCGTTCGTGCTGAGCTTGTCGAAGCATGAACGGCACACTTCGAC
>NZ_FUKI01000031.1 GCF_900163755.1 Crenothrix polyspora
TGGGGTGGTCGACTATTTTAACTCAATACTACTGGATAACTGTAAGACCGACACACTCCTAGTTACGTCATTAAGCACATAAGTTCTTCCGCCAATAAAATTTTCTTTCTGTAAGGTATTAACGCTAATAGTATATCTAAAACTATACTCATCATCGTCATTGGCAAACACATGATACTTACCCGAAATAGTTGGACTATAAAAAAATCCATCTGGACCATAAGGATGATAGTTAGCTGTATCATTGCCAAATTCATCACGTAAACCAATACTAGCACCAGGCACGCCCGTGTCTACTAAAAATTCGTAAACTTTTCCTGCAGTTAAAGACACTTTAAACCAATCACTATCACCGTTGGTTTCAATCACTCCAGTACTTGAGGCGCTGCCATTAATAAAAGGACCGATAACACCTGTTGTTAAAATAGTATTTGTATAATCATCTTTCGTAGCCATAACTGTTCCTTAAAAATATTAATAACAAAACTAACGTTATTATAGTTCTTACATTCAACTCATACAGCGTTTTCAACTTAGAACAGTTACAGCCACCGTTCGTGCTGAGCTTGTCGAAGCATGAACGGCACACTTCGACAAGCTCAGTGCGAACGGTTACGCTGTAACTATTGAACTATGAAAACGCTGTAGTTGATGGATTCAATGAATAAGTGCAATCGCTTTCGTATTTAATTACCTGTTGTACAACGCCAATACTTGGCGTACGTAATTGCGTGTTTCAGGGTAAGGTGGAATCGCATTATGGTATTTCATAACGGTATTTTCGCCCGCATTGTAAGCGGCTACCGCCAAATCTATATTGGAATTGAATAAATCTAATAAATACCGCAGATAGCGCGTTCCCCCGTTAATGTTTTGGTGTGGATCGCTGCGATCAAGTACTCCGTATTGCTTGGCTGTGCCAGGCATTAACTGCATTAAACCTACTGCGCCCGCAGAAGATTTAGCATTGACGTTATAAGCCGATTCGGTTTGTATAACCGCATGTACTAGTTTTTCATCCACTTGGTGGCGTTGTGCGGCTTGAGTGACAATGTCATTAAATTGAGCTTTTTTTGCAGACTGCATGGGGGCTGGGGCGTAATTTTTTGCCAACACTGATATTTTGGCTATGCAAGGACGTGCTGATGGTAAGCCGCGCATGCTATTAAATGCGACCGTGTTATGTTGCATAATAAGTTTTGTGTGTAATCGGCCGCGATGACTGGAGCGAATTAAATTTGATTTATTAGCAGGTGAAACATTAGCTCGATTGTAAAAAAATGAACGTAGCTGCGCATTGGATTTAGCGGCAAGTAGTTTAGTTTTTCTATGCGTTATCGGTGTTGAACCCTTATAACGATCATCTTGCACGGTAGTACTATCGAGGCAGTCACCCTCAGTGGATGCAGATAGGTATTGATTGCGAGCATGAAGCTTTTGATATTGTTTAATAGCTTCACGATTGCTCAGTATAAAACTCTGGCTGTCTGTTTTCTCTTGCGCTTTAGGTTCTGTTGGGCGATTGTATTTACTGTATATCTCTTTGAATTTTATTTGTGTGGCTTGCGTTTCAGTGTCAACGGCTGTTTTGGCTGTATCAGGCACTGTCTTTTGATAGCTATTGATTGATTCGTCTGGGATTAGACTACCTTGTGTTTTATTATCAGAGGCACATCCTGTGCCTATAATAACGATGCTCATGAGGCTAAGTGAAGTAGCGGTTTTTTTCAGAAAAACAACAGCTGACATAATAAGCTTCCTGCGGTTTATTTAAAGAAGAGACGTTACTTTAAAAAAGATAGCGTAACGTTTGTAATAACTCTGTCGTAAATGGTATTTCCTAAATTCTCAAGACAATAAATGACTGTTAGCTGATTTTAGGTAATGCTATTAAGTTAGTATGTGTTAACTTCCCCTTTTGAAAAAGGGGGATTGAGGGGGATTTATTTAAAAAATCTCCTTTAACCCCTCTTTTTCAAAGAGAGGAACTGAATAATTACTTAAGTCATAGGTTGTTTAAGATAAAGCAAAATTCATGCCCTTTATTAAATATCAATTAAAATCAATTGATTGTTGTTTTTGCACTGTTGATTTTTCTATAAATGACTCAGTCTATTAGTATGTTAGTGTAAAAAATACTCACACTATTAAGGTTTTGTTAACTTAGGAAAAATGCCTGCGTTAGTATGCAAGATGTGTGTACGCACAGATGCCACCGCACGCAGATACCTGTGTAAGAAATATATAATACTTTGCGATGTACCTTTTGAGTCTTTTGAAATGTTGTTTATTTTATTGACATATCATATTGAGACAGCAGTTGTTTCTCAGAAACTGCCGTCGTTACAAGAGATATAATTGCAGTTTGTGGTGTGGAAGTACATCATATTTTTTTTGTTTTTTATACTTGATGACAATGACGTGTTATGTAATAAAAACTGCTGAGTAAAATTGAGTTAGCCGCAGCTAAAGTATGCGCTGTCAAAGCACGAGGTAAAACAAAGAAAACGTTAAGCTAATTATCTATTGTAAAGTGACAAGACCTGCCGCACATAATTACGCGTTTCAGGGTAGGGCGGAATAGAATTGTTGTGCCGCATTACAGCATTTTCACCGGCATTGTAAGCTGCAACCGCTAAATCCATGTTGGAATTAAATAAGTCTAGCAGATAACGTAAATACTTAGTGCCGCCATTAATGTTTTGGCTGGGGTCATTTCGATCGGTAACACCGTATTGCTTGGCAGTGCCAGGCATTAACTGCATTAAACCTACTGCACCCGCAGAAGAAGTGGCATTGGCATTGTAAGCTGATTCGGTTTGAATGACCGCATGTACCAATTTTTCGTCGACTTGATGTCGATTAGCCGCTTGCGTAATTAATTCATTAAATTGCGATTTTTTGGCAGCACGCGACGGACTGTAACTGGCTTGTGTTGGCCAAGCGGAAACTTTGGGCGCACACGAGCGTATTGAAATAGTAGTTAAGCCACTGGCATTACGTGATACATTGGTTGCGCCACAGCTATTATCTTTGCGCTTATTTAAGCGGTCACGTTCACCATAGTGCATAAACCCTAAAGTACCGCTGGACGACACTGCCGTTCGGTTATACGAAAAATTTTGCGCTTGTGTTTCGGTATCGTCAGCTGGTGTATTAGTTTTTCTGTGATTAATTAACTTCCAATTACCGTTAAGCCCCGTGGTTTTGTTGGTGAATAAAACCCCGCCATTGGCATTTTTATATTGATAATAATTACCGGCAAGCAAGTTATTGGAAACCAGCAATGTACCTAAAAAAATTGTCATTTTTATCATGTTACCACCTACTATGCAGGGCGAATACCTACTGATTTGGCGGAAGTAACCGCCTTTTTTCTAGCGGCTTCAACAGTGTCGGCGATTGCTAAAGCAACGCCCATCCGTCTATTAACCAAGGCTTCTGGCTTGGCAAATAGTCTGATCTCACTGTCTGGCACAGCCAGCGCTTTATCCAGCCCTTCATAGACAACATCTGTAGCTGCCAGAGTACTTAACAGTGGCACACTGGCTCCTGCCGTGTGTAACCGCGTATTAACCGGTAAGCCTAAAATCGCTCTGACATGTAAATCAAATTCATTTTGTTGTTGCGTCACCATCGTTACCATGCCGGTATCATGAGGTCTGGGACTGATCTCACTAAACCACACCTGTTCGCCTTGCACAAATAACTCCACACCAAACAAGCCCAAGCCGCCTATTTCAGTTGTTACTTTAAAGGCAATGTCTTGTGCTGTTTTTAAAGCTGAGCGACTCATGGCCTGTGGCTGCCAACTTGCTCGGTAATCGCCATGCTCCTGATAATGGCCAATAGGTTCACAATAATACGTTTCAACAACACCGTGGGCATTGAGCGCACGGACTGCCAACAAAGTAATCTCAAAATCAAAATCAATTTTGGCTTCTGCAATTACTTTGCCGGTATCCACTCGACCACTGGACTTGGCGTAATCCCAGGCAGCTTCCAGTTGGGAGGCGGTTTTCACCATCGACTGGCCTTTGCCGGATGACGACATGGTCGGCTTTATAAAACAAGGATAGCCTATATTATTTTCAACGGCGGTTTTTAATTCGGAAAAAGTTTCCGCAAACGCATAGTTTGAGGTGGGTATATTGAGCTTTTCTGCCGCCAACGCACGAATGCCTTCACGGTTCATGGTTAATTGAATGGCTCTGGCATTGGGCACAACCACGCTTTTACCTTCCCGTTCTATGTCAACCAAGGCTTGTGTGGCAATAGCTTCAATCTCAGGGATAATAAAATCCGGTTGTTCCAGATCAATGATTTTTTTGATGGCCTCACTGTCGGTCATATCCACCACATGGCTGCGGTGTGCGACATGTTGCGCCGGTGCATTGGCATAACGGTCAACAGCGATCACTTCGACACCGTAGCGTTGCAAGGCGATCGCCAATTCTTTACCCAGTTCACCGCTGCCAAGCAGTAAGGCTTTGGTAGCGTGGTTAGATAATGCAGTACCTATAATCATTTGCTCTCGTTCAGATAATTATCAATGTCTTCTTTAGAAAAACCAATTTTTTTGGCGACGCGATCGGCATGGCTCACACGAGAAATGCCGGGTATTAAGCGAAACGTTGGCGCATCATTGGCAAATTCAACTTGCTTGGCCAAACCAATGCCCTGCTTGACCATATCGTCTACTAATTGGTGGTTATGGGTAATTAAAATCGTGCTATTACCTTTGCGATAAAAACCATTCAGTACGTTACTGGAGGATTCCATACGCTCTTCAAAAGTTGTGCCTTCCGACAGCTCATCCAATACCACCAGACTTTTAGCGGTGGTGGAGATGAAAATATCTTTGGTGCGTTTTAATTCAGTACCAAAACGGCCTTCACCGTCGTTAAGATGACTGATTTCAGGGGCTTGATAAAATATTTTATCGGCAATTGTCAGCATTGCAGATTTGGCGGGCACATAACAACCGCATTGAGCCAATAATTGAATTTGGGTGATGGTTTTACAAAAAGCTGTTTTACCGCCACTATTAGGGCCGGTTACCAAAACTACTTTTTCATCTTCTAAGATAAAATCATTGCCAACGTAAGCGGCATTGTCTTTGGCTAAAATGGGGTTTCTGGCTTCGACAAGATTAATACGGTGATGCTCGGCATTAACCAGTGTGGGTAACACGGTAGGATGACCAAAACTATCGGCAAATTTTATAAAGGCTAATAATTCATCCAGTTGGCCTAAGGCATCTAGCGCTTGTGCCAGTTCTGGTGAGTTCTTAAATTCTTTACGTAAAGGAATAATGCAGTTGTCGCGGTCGTATCCGCCCACAATCGGGAAATAAACCAATAAAAAAGGCACTAAAAATGCCACAGAACCTGGAATAACCGATGCCATGAAATACAGTAACACGCACAGGCCAATGAAAATAGCGATCAATAATAAAGGCTTTAAAATGCGTGGCTTAAAGATAACCGGTAGCGGAAAAAAGCCAATGCTATCTTTTTTGGATTGTATGCCTTTTTCGCTAAAATACACAGGGCCTTCCATTAAGGCGTAGGCGCGGCTGTGCGAAAAGGCTTTTATTTTGTCAGTAACAGCCATCAGATAACGGCTGTTAAAAGCCGGTAAAGCGTGGGTTTGTGCGCTCAGTTTAAGCATAAACGCCACGGCTTTTTTATATTGTAAATAGCCGTAGCCTTCAATTTCATCAATATTGCGTGCGCTGGTAAACGAGCCTAGAAATTTACCAAACAATAATAAATACAGGCTTTTTTCACCCGTAACAGCCTGTTCAACCAGTTGTTCAAGCGCTAACTTTAAAGCAGAATTATTACGCAGCTCTTGCAGCGCCTGTTGCTTGGCTTGCACGGCATTTAAATCTGCACTGGGGTGTGACAAAGAGCGGTAACAGGTCGCCTGACCAACGGTGGTGGTTGCGTAATTGACAGCATCAAACAGTTTATCCACTTCAATAACATTAAACGCGCTTTCATCCAGTACGTTATTTTCTTGGGCGGCAATTCGGCTAGATTTAATGGTAGGCCACGGCAAATCGGCCCACAGTTGTAGTATTGTTTCTTTCATCACTTTAGCTCTTCCCTATTATTGTAAAGAATACAGGTGCAACAAATGAGCGATTAAAACCGCTATCGGTTAATAAGATTTAAGAATTCTGAACGCGTACTGATGGATTTGCGGAATATGCCGGTCATTACCGATGTGGTCATGACTGAGTTTTGTTTTTCCACGCCGCGCATCATCATACACAAATGTTTGGCTTCAATCACCACCGCCACACCTTTAGCATCAACCGCCACAGAAATGGCATCGGCGATTTGTTTGGTAAGTTTTTCCTGAATTTGCAAGCGGCGGGCATACATATCAACTATACGGGCAATTTTGGATAATCCTAACACTTTTCCTTGCGGTAAATAACCGACGTGGCATTTGCCAATAAATGGCAATAAATGATGTTCGCATAAAGAATACAGTTCAATGTCTTTAACAATGACCATATCTTCGGTTTCAGCAGAAAAAATAGCGCCATTTAATACCTCTTCCAACGTTTTTTCGTAACCATTATTGAGAAACTTAAAGGCTTTGGCGGCACGTTTAGGGGTGTCGACCAAGCCTTCACGGGTTAAATCTTCACCAACAGCGGTAATAATTTTGGCGAATTGCTCTTCCATAATCGTCAGTCTCTTTGCTAAAAAAATGGCGATCAGTATACATCATTGCCAAGCTAAGCTTAATGCCTTCTTCTGAGGGATTAACTTGAAAAATCAACTGTACTACCATGAATTTAGCAGTCTGCCGAGCTTTCTCTTCAAGCAATTGATTTGTATTGGCTTTGTTATTAAAGTCAACTAATAAAATCAGGTATGATCAATTAGTCAAAAGTTAAGATGATTTCCAATCATTAATCTACCGAAGGATTATTCACGAAAAGCACGCAATATAAACCCATTTTTTGTATTTTCATGGACACACAGGTTTTATTTGAGATATTCTTTCGTGTAAATCACCAGAGCCCAACAGACTCCTAGCCAGCATTAGCCTGTTGACAGTAATGAAGGTGGTTTTTTAAACTCGATTATTGGTGGCTCGCAGGAATCATTGCTTAATGATTCACACTCTTGTTTAATAAGATACAAGCCTTCTATATCTTCCAGATGCTCCATAACGGCTTCGGTGACGTAAAATGCTTTGCTACGACCGGTAAGCGCCACCAAATTTTGCAATCTGGCCTCTACATCATAAGGTAGTTGAATAGATATGGACATAAAACCTCTTTTGATAGGCTAAGGATAAAAAATAACACACGAAATTGATGCATAAAAATACTGTGTTTATGACATCAAGCATAGACCAGGTTGTACACTGTTGCAGCACTATTCGATTAGTTTCGGATATAATTAACCTACTTGTTTACATTTTATGTCATTAATACCCACTATTCGTGTCTCAAAAACAGTCTTTTCACTTTGAAGATTTGCTTGCAGAATTGCAACAACTGGTTAGCGTGCTAGAACAAAATACTGACGGCCTAGAAGATTCATTAACATCTTGTCAGCCTAGCGATAATTTTACCGGTGCGTGTCAGAAAGTCTTGCAAGATACATCACAACCCCCACACTTTGTAATTACCGATAATGGAACGCCCACTCTGGAGCTTTATACTGATGAATAGCGCATTAGAACACTATCTTAAATCGTGCCAAACCCGTGTTGAAGCGGCTTTAGAAGCGCGATTACCCAGTAATGCCATTTTGCCGCAAAAACTGCACCAGGCTATGCGGTACAGCGTACTAAACGGCGGTAAACGAATGCGTCCGTTATTAACCTATTGCACGGGTAAAACCTTGGGTATCAATCCAGAAGTATTGGATGGTATCGCTTGTGCAGTTGAGTTTATTCATGTGTATTCGTTAATTCACGATGATTTGCCAGCAATGGATGATGATGATTTACGACGTGGTAAGCCCACTTGTCATAAAGCCTTTGATGAAGCGACGGCTATTTTAGCCGGCGATGGTTTACAGGCCTTGGCATTTGAGGTGCTGGCGCATGACGTTAGCATTAATGCAACACCCGAAGCACGGTTAAAAATGATTACTTTGCTTGCTAAAGCCAGTGGTTCGCAAGGTATGGTTGGCGGACAAGCGATTGATTTAGAATCGGTGGGCAAACAAATAACCTTGCCCGAATTAGAAAATATGCACATTCATAAAACCGGAGCTTTGATCCGTGCCAGTGTTAATTTGGCTACCTTGGTGAAAGCGGATGTTAATCCAGAGATGGCTAATAAATTGGATAATTACGCTAAGTGCATTGGTCTGTCTTTTCAGGTGAAAGATGATATTCTGGACGAAGAAAGTGATACCACTACATTGGGTAAAACCCAAGGTAAAGACCAGGATAATAATAAACCTACCTATCCTGCTTTGTTGGGTTTAGCGGGTGCTAAACAAAAAGCACAAGAACTGCATGAAAGAGCGATTGAAAATTTAACGATGTTTGGCACAGAAGCGGATTTGTTGCGTGAGTTATCGCTGTATATTATTCAGCGCGATCATTAGTTAATGAGCTTTTGTAAAGCCTTAAAAAAACTTTGTAAGAAGGTGATTTGTCGTTTTCTAACGATACCGGATATCGTGGTTACACTGGCTTTTGTATTTTTAACGGTGATTGCAGTTTGTTATTTTAAAACGAGTTACGGTCCGTCATGTGTACCGCCGCTATTATGTCGTCCTCATTCGTATGCTGATTTTGGCGTTATAGGAGATTTTTTTGGCGGTATACTAAATCCGATATTCTCATTTCTTGGGCTTGTACTTTTATTGGCAACATTACGCCAAAATGAGAAGGAATTAGCGCTTTCTCGTAAAGAGTTAAAGAAATCGAATAAGGCATTGAAGGAGCAAGCGAAAACACAAAAACAGCAGCGATTTGAATCAACATTTTTTTCTTTACTGGATCAACATAATAAATTGTTGGATGTATTGACGGCTGCCTCTAAGGGTGGTTCAACAGTAGCCGGTGATTTGTTTCTTGAAATCAAGTGTGATGCCCAGCCTTCAAAATCTAAATTACTCGCAACTGAGACATCATTTCATCAATATGCCCGAATTTTATATCAAATATTGAAATTCATTTGCATTCAAAATACAAATTATTCTAGCCAAGCAGACGATCAGTTGCTTGATATTTTGAAAAACAGCCCATACTCGAACGATGAAAAGCTGTATTCGAGTATGGTAAGAGCATTGTTGTCAAATGACATTTATTTACTACTTGTTATCAATTGCTATGTAACTGAGGAAACAGATGATTTTTATAAATTCAAAAAATTAATTGAGCGATATAGTTTTTTTGAGCACCTGTCCACACAAAGAATGACAAGTGGTAATCTGACTAGTACATCAAATCATATAAAAACAGGATAATAAAAATCTTCAAATCATGAATGAAACGCTGTTGTGTACTACATCAAGTTAATATTTAAATCCTGTTGATTTACAATTTGGTGTACTAGTATTTTTCATATTAAGCATTATTTCGATGTTTACGACGATAGAGCATTTGGGAAAATGGCAGATGAAATAAAGAAATGTGTGGTAAGTACTTAGGATGAAACTATCTCTCAACACACAAATTTTCATCGCCGTTATCGCCAGCCTTGTTTCTGGTTTGCTGTTGCAACACATTGACATTGATAGCAACGTCTATAAAAAAACCATCTTTACCTGCGCTATTGTCGGTAACACCTTTGTCGATTTATTAAAAATGGTGTTGATTCCACTGGTATTTACCTCGATCACGGTGGGTGTCGCACATTTGCGCCATCACAGTAATATGCACCAAATATGGAAAACCACACTGGTATTTTTTATGTTTACTGCCTCAGTTGCAATAGTGCTTGGGCTTGGCGTATCAAACTGGTTTCATCTTGGCGCAGGTATCGACATTCATTTGTTCGATGCCGACATGCAAAATTTTAATGCCAAAAATTTAACGCTGGAAGAGTTCACCACTCAGTTTTTTCACAGCCTGTTTATCAATCCGCTGGCCGCTATGGTGCATGGCGATATTCTAGCTGTGGTGATTTTTGGCTTATTTTTGGGTATAACGTTCATTGTTATGGCAGAAAAAGCCCAAACCCTGTTAAACCTGACTGAAGAGTTATTGGCCGTTATTATGCTAATCGTCAGTTGGATAATGAAAGTGGCACCGATAGGGATATTCGCACTGTTGACCAAGCTGGTTGCAACGCAGAACATTGCCTTATTAAGCACCTTGGCTAAATTTATCGTCGTTGTTATCGGCACGACGCTGTTTCATGGCTTTGTGGTATTGCCGCTGATTTTATTTGCTATTACACGCATTTCCCCAGCTTTCTTTTTTAAAGGCGCACGGGAGTCTCTGATTACCGCGTTTGCCACCAGTTCCAGCTCGGCGACGCTACCGATTACGCTGCGGTGTGCGGAAAATAATTTAAAGGTTGATAAAAATATTGCCGGTTTTGTGGTATCGCTGGGCGCAACGGTTAACATGGATGGCACGGCCTTGTACGAAGCCGCCGCCGCGTTATTTATTGCTAATTTAACCGGTGTCGATTTAAATCTATTGCAACAAAGCATTGTTTTTATTACTGCCATGTTGGCTGCCATTGGTGCGCCAGGTATTCCCAGTGCTGGCATGGTAACAATGGTGATGGTGTTGCAATCGGTGGGCTTACCCGCAGAAGCGATTGCTATTTTGTTACCGATAGACCGTTTATTAGATGCGGTTCGTACCGTGGTGAATGTTGAAGGCGATATGATTGGCAGCTTGGTGGTGCAAAAACTTACCCAAGTAAAAGCTGCTGATTAAAATCAGTGTGTCGTTAAGACCTGGCGTAATACGGCGATGCCCCTTATTTTTAGTCATGTGATTATTTCAAATACGCTACTGAACAACGTCAGTTACTGCTGAAAATTAAAATGTGTACTATATTGTTGGCAGTTAGATTTAAAAAACTTACGGGTGTCTGAGTAGGTTTGTTACATTTGAATCAACTGCATAACGATCTGAGATTGCATTTTTAAAACAGGAATAAGTGCCTTATGTGCGGTATTGTTGGTATTTTTGATATAACAGAAAAACGTGACATCAATAAAGATGTGCTGTCACAAATGAATGAGATTCAACAGCACCGAGGCCCTAATGAAGGCGGGCTTTATCTTGAACCAGGCTTGGGTTTCGGTCATCGGCGCTTGTCGATTATTGATGTGGACAATGGTCAGCAACCGATGATCAGCCGTGACAAAAATGCGATTTTAACTTACAACGGTGAAGTCTATAATTTTTTGGCATTGCGTCAGGAACTGGAATCTTTAGGTTATGAGTTTGATACGCATTGCGATACCGAAGTCATTTTGTATGCCTGGCAAGCCTGGGGTGAATCGTGTGTTAATAAGTTGCGTGGCATGTTTGCGTTTGCGCTGTGGGATAAAGACCGCCAATGCTTATTTTTGGCGCGTGATCGTTTAGGGGTTAAGCCGCTGTTTTATACAGAATTAGCGAATGGCCAGTTTATTTTTGGTTCTGAACTGAAAGCCTTAACCCAGCACCCTGCGTTGGTTAAAGCGATTGATCCGACGGCGGTTGAGGACTATTTTGGTTTTGGCTATATCCCCGACCCTAAAACCATTTACAAGAATGTTTACAAATTAGAGCCTGGCTATTGTTTAACCATTACACAGGGCAGCTTGCATTACCAGCCACGGCAATATTGGGATGTTAATTTTACCACGCGGCTCATGCAAGATGAACGGGCTAGTGCCGATGAATTGATTGAGCGCTTACGTGAGGCGGTAAAAATTCGCATGGTGGCCGATGTGCCGTTAGGCGCGTTTTTGTCCGGTGGTGTGGATTCCAGCGCTATTGTGGCGATGATGTCGGGTTTGTCGCCTGAACCAGTTAATACCTGTTCGATTGCTTTTGGTGATCCGGCTTTTAATGAAGCCAAATTTGCCGCGCAAGTGGCCAGGCGCTATCAGACTAATCACCGTGTTGAACAAGTTAATCCCGATGATTTTAGTTTACTGGATCAATTGGCGGGGCTGTATGACGAACCGTTTGCCGACAGCTCCGCGTTGCCGACCTACCGTGTGTGCGAATTAGCTAAAAAGCAAGTTACCGTGGTGTTATCGGGCGATGGCGGTGATGAAAATTTAGCCGGTTACCGTCGTCACCGCTGGCATGTGTACGAAGAGCGGGTGCGCTCAAACTTGCCATACGCGCTACGCAAGCCGGTGTTTGGCTTGTTGGGGCAGATGTATCCCAAAGCTGATTGGGCACCGAAAATGTTCAGAGCTAAGTCTACCTTTGAATCGTTGGCACGCGATTCGGTAGAAGGTTATTTTCACAGCGTGTCGGTGATGTCGAATCAGATGCGCGGCTTGTTGTTCAGCGAGCAATTAAAAACTGATTTGCAAGGCTATCAAGCTATCGACGTGTTTAGAAAACACATGATCAAAGCGCCGACCGATAATGCCTTATCAATGGTGCAATACCTGGATTTAAAAACTTATTTACCCGGCGATATTTTAACCAAAGTTGATCGTGCCAGTATGGCGCATGGTTTGGAAGTGCGCGTACCTTTACTGGATCATCAATTAGTGGAATGGATAGCGGGATTGCAGCCGAAAGCAAAGCTCAATGGCAGTGAAGGCAAGTACATTTTCAAGAAATCACTGGAAAAATATTTATCCGATGATATTTTGTATCGCCCGAAAATGGGCTTTGCTGTGCCGTTAAATGCGTGGTTTAAAGGTCCGTTAAAAACCAAGGTTAAAGAGGCTTTATTGGGTGAGCGCATTCTAAATTGCGGATTGTTTAACCAGACGTTTTTAAAACAGATGCTCGATCACCATGAGCGCGGTTTACGTGATTACAGTTCGCCAATGTGGAGTTTGTTGATGTTTGATGCATTTTTGCACAACGTCAGTTGAGGTTTTTACTGGGTATCAGCCGCATTAGGCTTTTACGTGCCAGATGCGGTATTAGTAATGCTAAAGGCATACGCAAATAATGCGAACGGATAAACAACAGCCAGCGAGCCACTGCGACGGTTAGCGAGGTTTCGTCGGGGTGTTCTGGCAATAGCGCTATGGGTATTAAATAATCCATTAATAACCGTGTGGGTAACACGGGAGCCATAGTTTGGCTGGCTTGTAAAATGTCTTTTGGTATGGGGGTATTTAATAAACGGTGCGTATAACGCATGCTGTAATACAGGGGTCGCTGCAAGCCCAGCACTGTGGCGCGGGCTAATAAACTAGCAAAAAAAGTAGTATTGTCGGTACTAAAGTGCCGGAACAGCTGGTCTAAATCCACCAGATCGCGTAGCTTGTTATTGAGTTCAGAATCAAAAAACAGATGCACTGCACTGTGCAACACCATGTCGCAAGGCGATAATACTTTGAACGCGGTATCGACATTTAGCGACACGGCATCATGGAAAAGCAGGCTGGGGTCGGGGCATAAAGCACTGGTTGGCGGAATAATAGTGTGGTGTATATCCACTTCCATTTCTCGTAAGCGGTGACATAACGGCGGTATTTCGTGCATCCATTCACGGTAATAGTATTGATCGTAGTCATTTAGCTTTAAGGCGTGCCAGTCTTGCGCCAGCAAACTTTGTTCAATGGTATTTATGATTGATTTGTTAACCATTACATCAATATCGGCGAACACGCGTGTTTTTGCAAACGGTATGTCGAGCAATAAATACGCACAGCCTTTTAAGACGATAATATCAGTTTTACACTGAGTCAGTGCGCGTTGTAAACGGTTTAACTCCCAAAATGCCATGCGTTGCCGGTAGGCAATAATCGCTTGTGCCGCTATTAAATGGTTGCTGATTTTTTCTGGTACGCAATAACTGAGTGTGTATTGTTCTATTAACCCTGCAAAATGGGCGATCAGTTTACAAGCTCTGGCCATTCTTAGCAGCAATGACCATTGTGAACTACTTAACTCCGTCAGTCGTTCAGGATTTTTTAAACACGCCAATAATAACGTTTGGCCCGATGTGTGGTGTTTATTGCGCATTGTCAGATAACACATCCAGTTGTGCAATAACATCATCCAGATTGCTGTAACTTAGGTTATAGCAATCGCAGTTTGTTATGATGGTTTTAACGAGATTAAAACTGGTAGCGCCCAACAAGGTGTAATTAAATGAGTTACTGGCTAATTTAAGAAAAGCCGCCGATTTGCTGAGTGGCTCTAATAATACTTCTGCTTGGTTTTGATATTGTGGAAAAACAATCCACGCGGGGGCTGCGGTTTGTTTTAAACAGTCGACACTGGCCGTTGGTGCTCGTAAATGGCCGAGAGTGCCTTTGCGGGTTTTTTCAAATAACGGCCCAATAAAAACACGCGCATCAAAGTTGCGGATAACGGCGATGGATTCGTTTTTTAACGGTGTTGGTCTGGGTATAGGTACAATTTGCCCGTGTATTGGCTGTACCAAACAGAATTCATCGGACAAAAAGCGCCAGCCGCGTTGTGCCAATGCCGCAGACAGCGTGCTTTTTCCAGAACCTGGCAGGGCGGGTAAAATCAGTGCTTTACCGTGTCTTTCTAAAACAGCAGCGTGCAGCATGAGATAATGTTGTCCTAATCGTGCAATACTCCAGTTTAACGCCCATTCAAACAAAGGCATGGCGTGCGTGGCTGCAAACGCTTGAAACGGCTGTTGGCCATCAATACGGGCAATAATTTGCGGTTTTATCCAACGTCTATAATTGTTGGCAATCACCATATCAATATGGAAATCAATCAGTTGATCGTCGGTGATAACCGGAAAATCTCGGTACAACTTGTGAAACGTGTGGATAAAGTTTTTATGGGTGCTACGTAAACGTATCGAAAAAGCCCCGACATCGAAGCACAGTCCTTGTGTGGCGGTGGTTTTTTTTAAGATTTCTGGCAGCGACAGATCGCCTATTTTCATGATTGGCAGAGTTTAATCAAGCCGAGATCGTCGAATTGTTCAATTAATTGCGTCATGTGCAGATGAATGTCGTCGGTGCTATCGGTTTGATACAGTGAACAAATATGCTGGGTGAGGGCGGATACGCTGGCAGGTTGGTGTAAAAAATTTAACGCATCAATCGCCATGAGGTTGAGTTGGTGGGTTTCACCGGACAGCGGATTATAGACGATACTGTTATTGTCTTCATTTTCTTGTGTCGTGTACAGCTCAATGTTGCTAACGCTCTGCCACCTCGTATTTTGAGTCATTGCCAGCCGACATAAAATAACATTACGGGTGTAAAGACGTGGCGCACGATTGGGTTGCAACAATTGTGCTGACTTGGTTAGTATCTTTAGGGCCTACGATTGGCGTGCCAGCATTTAAAGCCCGAACACCACTGGGGGTGAGTTGTGCCAAAATCCAGCCATCAGTATCATTGCTGTTATTAAACGTATATTTTACTGTATTAAAGCTATTAAAAGGCACCATAACAACAACGCTGGTTGAGCCACTGGTATCGGTGTATTCTTGTAAAGCAGCGCTGGTGCTATTATCAGTCGCTCTATACCAAAATGCCGATCCTTTAGGGTAATTATAAATTGTAATGGCCGATCCGTTAGGTACAGGGGTCATGATTCTGACTTTTGTGGGGTCTCTGACAAAACTGTCTGCTTTTTCGGTTGCTATAATAGTGGGTGCAGGTATGTTTTTTTGCTTTTCTAAACAAGAGATACTGGCTGCTGCAAAAGCAGAGCCGTTACGTAATGTTAGCACAACGGGCAATGTTGCCGCCGAACCTTTGATAAAAGCGCGTCTTTTTCTTGAAAGCGAGTCTGTTGGATTTTCTTGTGTTTTGAATTCGGCTTGTTGTTTTGAAGGTTTCATTAAAATAACCTTGTGTCAGACGCTAAATAGAGTGTATTAAGTATAGAGTGTTTTGCCTTATTTTCAATATGGCTTGTTGTGCGGGTAGTGTTTAATATCTGCATTTTTAATGGGTGCGTGTAATGATGGATGGCTTATGAAAAAATGCGTGTGGTCAATTAAAACGGACATTGAGGGCGCGTATCATGATATTGAATGGGGTGTGCCGGTTCATGATGATCGTTTGTTATTTGAGTTTATAGTATTGGAAGGCGCACAGGCAGGCTTGAGCTGGTTGACTATTTTAAAAAAACGTGACGGCTATCGACACGCTTTTGATAATTTTGAAGTGATAAAAGTAGCCGCGTATGATGAAGATAAAATCCAGCAGTTACTGCTTAATCCTGATATCGTCAGAAATAAGCTTAAGATAAAGTCTGCCGTGACAAATGCCTGTGCATTTTTAAAAGTTCAGCAGGAATTTGGTAGTTTTGATAGTTATTTATGGCATTTTGTCGATAATAAACCCGTACAAAATAATTGGAAAAGTCAGCAAGAATTACCCGCATCCAGTCATCTGTCGGATTTAATCAGTAGAGACTTAAAAAAACGCGGCTTTAAATTTATGGGCAGTACCATTTGTTATGCGTTTATGCAGGCTATTGGTATGATTAACGATCACACGGTGGATTGTTATCGACATCGACAATTACAAATATAAGCAGGTATAACCATGCGTTATTTACACACTATGATCCGCGTGCGTGATTTACAGACATCACTGGATTTTTTCTGTACTCAATTGGGTATGCTTGAGTGTGAGCGTATCGAAAATGATACAGGACGTTTTACCTTGGTGTTTCTGTGTGCGCCAGAAGATAAGCCGCAGGCAATGGCAGCACGCACGCCGTTAATTGAGCTAACCTACAATTGGGATGCGGAAAATTATGGCGGAGGGCGTAATTTTGGTCATCTGGCGTTTGAGGTTGATAATATTTATCAAACCTGTGAGGCCTTGCAAACTGCGGGGGTATTGATCAATCGTCCGCCACGCGATGGCATGATGGCGTTTATACGTTCGCCGGATAATATTTCCATTGAGCTTTTGCAAAAAGGCTTAGCGTTACCGCCGCAAGAACCGTGGCTTTCTATGGTTAATACCGGCAGTTGGTAAAGTATTAAGCTGCCGCTTGGTTCTGTCAGGTTCTAAACACCTGACAGAACAGGTGAAAAATTAAATGGCCGCTTTAATACGTGCCATCGCTTTTTGCAGATTATCCATGCTGGTCGCGATGGAAATTCTGATATGCCCAGGGCTGCCGAACGCTGATCCTGGTACTAAGGCAACACCGGCTTTTTCGATTAAGTATTCAGAAAAATCCAAGTCGTCATTAATACCGTCTAATTGGGCGATGAGTTTTTCAACATTGGGGAATACGTAAAAAGTCCCGTCAGTTTCAATACATTCAACACCGGCTATGCTATTGAGTTCATTGACGACATAATCATGGCGTTGTTTAAATTCCACACACATCCGGTCAATAAAGCTTTGGTCGCCAGTTAAAGCAGCTTCTGCGGCATATTGCGAAATAGACGTTGGGTTAGAGGTACTTTGTGATTGAATGGTACACATAGCTTCAATCAAATCGGCAGGCCCTGCCGCATAGCCAATACGCCAGCCTGTCATAGAATAGGCTTTGGACACACCATTCATTACCACGGTACGATCATATAAATCAGGGTGCGCGTTTAAAATATTAACAAACGTACCTTGTTGCCACAGAATATGCTCGTACATATCATCGGTAGCAATGATGATATTGGGGTAGTCTTTGAGTACATCACCTAAGGCTTTCAGCTCCTCAAGGCTATACGTAATACCCGAAGGGTTGGATGGGCTGTTGATGAAAATCAAGCGGGTTTTATCGGTAATAGCCGCACGCAACTGTTCGGGTGATATTTTAAAGCGTTGCGCTTGCGTGGTTTCAATAATTACCGGTACGCCATCAGCCAGTAATACCATATCGGGGTATGACACCCAAAAAGGTGCCGGAATAATGACTTCATCACCGCTATTAAGTAACGCTTGCGTTAAATTAAACGAGCTTTGTTTACCGCCACAAGACACTAACACTTGTTTAGGTGTGTAATCTAGGCCGTTGTCTTTTTTGTATTTATCAATAATGGCTTTTTTTAAGCTCGCCGTACCATCTACTGCGGTGTATTTGGTAAAGCCATTGTCCATTGCTTTAACAGCGGCCGCTTTAATATGGTCGGGCGTATCAAAATCGGGTTCGCCTGCGCCAAGACCGATAATGTCTTTACCCGCCGCACGCATTTGCGCGGCTCTGGCGGTTATTGCCAGGGTAGGGGAGGGTTTAACTGCTTGGACTCTGTTAGAAAGTTTTATGCTCATAGTTCGCCGTGTAAAGTAAAATCAATGTCTGCAATGCGTGTAATTATACCTTATGTGCATTGGCTTCTTCTAACCAGACGATTAAAAAAGTAACAATAGTCTTTCAAATTCAGTTTTGGCGGGTTTTGTCCTGAAAAACAAGGCTTTCATGGTAAAAGCCGCGTGTTTAGCAAAAAGTCGGCTGTTTTGTGTGTATTTTTAAGGATAATTAAAACCGATAGACTCACTCGTGCCGCTTGCGCTGTGGCATTCCAAAATCTAATAGCATGATTAACCGGTGATGTTCCAAATATTTACATTAAGTGACATTGTTGTCAGTATTGCGTGGGGATGGAGATAGAGGGATTGGTCATAACATTATGTTTAATATGGGCAATGATATGTTGGCATAAATGCTGCTTTAGCTTATATGTATAACAATGATTGGCTAACACGAGGATATCCTTGTTATTACTTAAAGTATTAAATTTAATATTTACTTGGAGCAATAGATTATGAAATACCCACTATTAACAGTGCTTATCGTGTCATTTGGTATGTCTGATATCAGTATCGCAAGTCCATTGTGCGATAAACTAAAAATGTCCGCCAGCCAATTGACGGCTTTTCGTCCACTTGATGCGCACGGTAAATATACCCAAAGTAGTATGAATGAGGCGGTGACCTGTTTAAATGCCAATTGGGATAAATTATCAAAACGACTTGAGTTTCGAGGCTTAGTCACGGATTCTGGGTTTGTTGTGCCGGTTGTTTCGCCAACGCCTTCGGTGGCGGTGCGTTATTCTCCCGCCGCAATGTATAACGCTAATGCAGCAACGCCGAGCGCTTTTTTAAGCCGACCTGTTACCGATGTTAATTATTTGCCTGTATCAGCGGGTACATCAATGCACGTAATGACGCAGACCTATCGATTGAATGCGCCGCATCTTATGGATGAAGTGCCTACTTCAAATTATCAAGGCAGTCTTGCTACTCCGATTACTTACCAAACTGGGCATTGGAATGTCGATAGATAAAACCCGCGATAATACTGTTGTCAATTTCAACTGACGCATAATATAACCGCCACTGGCATCTTAATACGTGATTAAAAAATCTCTTTAACGTCGTCTTTTTTAGCAGCAGGTGGCGCTGAGCCGGTACTGGGTGGATTATTAGCTTTAAGAATGGGTTTTTTGGTTTTAACTGGCACTGTTACTCACATTGAGCGGCTATCACCCATAGGAAAGTTGATATATATTTGCTACCGTGGGGCCA
>NZ_FUKI01000008.1 GCF_900163755.1 Crenothrix polyspora
GCGGCGGCAATCCAGAGCCTGTTGGGCACGGCAAAGCTGAACGGCCTGAACCCGGAGGCCTGGCTAAGGAACACCTTGGAAAAACTACCGACTTGGCCAAACAGGCGTATTGATGAGTTATTGCCGTTTGCACCGGGGGCTATTGAAAAACTCAGGCAGGGGTAGTGGTTTTGGTGCTCTGCTCTTATGATGTGCGTGTGGGGGTATGGGTTGTTTTTTGAAAAAATCTAGAGGATATCAGAGCCGATGACAATGCTTTAGGTGGTTGCGCTAAACGCTTACCTAATACCCAATCCCAATAACGGTATGCTGCTTGTCTACGGATATCTAACAAGGCTTGGTCAACATCATGGCCAGCAATGAGTTGGGCTAATTCAGCTTGCTTCAATCCTGCACGGCGACGGTCAATCTCACGGTTACGCCATAAGGGTACATTAACGCCAGCGCGGAATTCACCATCAGTTGCTGTAATATTTTTGCCGTCATAAACAGGGTAATCACCCGTGCCACGTCGCCAGCCACCAAAAAAAGTGGCGCCCCAATAGGGTGTGGGCTGCTCTACACTGACATCGTAATTTTGGTTTTCGTATAAGCCAATAACTGACCAACGGTTTTGCGATTTTACGGTGGTATCAAATGCCCCTTGGGCTGAAATATAATCACCTTCCGTAGCTATACGTCGCTGTTCAGCAGCCAACAAAGCAGGAAAAGATTTTTCCGCAGTGCTTAGCACATCATCCAATATTAGGCTTTTAGTTTCTGCATAAAGGGCGGCAGGAAACAATAAAAATAGCAACAGGCCAGCTTGATTAGTCAGCATCACTTTTTTTATCCTCCTTGGCGTTGGATTTGTCGTCCTTAACTTTTTCTGGTGCTGTAGGCTCTGGCAAAACCAAGGGAGGGAAACCATTAAAAATACGCCATAATTCATAACCTAATGTGACTTGCCCTAATAGCACCCAACCATTAACCCGAACGCCTTGGCGTAAAAAACGGGGTTCAGGCCAGGCTATATCGCTTTTATCATGTAAAACCACAACGCGAAAATGGCCTTTACCATCATCCGTTGAATCCATTAAGGCGACCTGGCCACCAAAAGAACCGATAGAAAATTCTGGCCAACCGCCAAATTGCACAGCAGGATAGCCTTCAAATTGCAAACGGACATGGCTGTTTACAACGACCAAAGGTAAATCATTGCCATCTAACCACAGTTCGACAGCCCTTTCCTGACTATCTGGCACTAAAATGGCCAATGCTTGGCCTGCTTTAATCAGTTCTGCGCCTGGACTAGTTAAAAGACGTAGTACTGTACCTTCCCTGGGGGCAACAATGGTTTGGGTCATCTGACGCGCTAACCGAGTTTCCAGCTTGAGCAGTTCGGCTTTAACGTAATTTTGCTCTTCTATCGCTTTATTGAGATCGGCACGGCTTTTTTCAATAGTCGAGGTGGTATCGTTGCCTAATTTTCCTGCATCGGCACTGAGTGCATCTATTTCACTGTTGGCAGCTTGCAAGGTGGCTTTTGCACGTTCATATTCGGTTTCGCGTTGGGCGTTTTCTAGTTCGGCTAATTCAAAGGTGCGTTTGGAAGCCAGGCCTTTGCTGAACAAGCGTTGTTGGCGTACTAAATTAAGTGCGGAAGTTTTTTGTGCCGCGTTCGCTGCGGCTAAACCCTGTTGTGCAGCTTTACTGCGCTCACGCGCCATTAATACGCGCGAGTCGGCCGCTGACAAGGCTTGTGGCCTGGCTAACTCTGCCATACGCAATTGCGCTTGTACTGTTTGTAAGCGGCGGTCAACGGCTGCTTGGCGTTCCAAGACTACTTTTTTTTCAGCTTCAATCCGTTGTAAAAAATGCGGGTCATTATCGAGCATTTCGGCCAATACTTGGCCTTTTTTTACCCGTGTTCCTTCGGTAACAAGCCACTGGGCAATACGCCCTTCAACAGGTGCTCCAATAAACTGTTGTCGTTCGTAAGGGGTAAAGGCAACCACCCGCCCATAACCACGCACGTTTTGTTGCCAAGGCGTTAACAACAAGAAAATCAAGAGCAAAAGCAGCAAGACCAACATTGAACGGGCAATTTTACCCGCAAACGGTCTGGTAGAGGCCTTATCTAAGGCACTGGGTTGGGTTTCAGGTAAGGTCATCATAGTTGGCTATCCAAAATTGCGGCTGTATTTTCTACAAAAACACCGTTAACAATTTTACCGTGCCGTTTGCACCGGTTAATCACTTCCGGTTCATGGCTGGTAGCAATTAAGGTCCAAGGGGACTGTTTAGCAAATAACACGTCCAAGAGATCAGGCAGTAACCGGCTATCAATACGATCAAGCACATTGTCTAGCAGTAAGAGCCTAGTACACCAAATTGGAAGTCAACAGGATTTTAATTTAGCTTTATGCTGTACACAATCAGCATTTCATTCATGATTTGAAGATTTTTATTATCCTGTTTTTATACGATTTGATGTACTAGGGTTACCAACAATGGCGCGAGCTAAGGTTAACCGTAAGGTTTGTTCGTTGGTTAATGGCTTGCCATGAATAGATAAACGGGTGTTCAAGCCTTCTGGTAATAATAAAATGTCATCCAATAAGCCGACATTGGCCAACGCCTGTTTTACTGCCTGTATAGGAAGATCACGTCCTAATTGCACGTTATCCATGACTGATTCTTCCAAAATTTCTGGGTCGCGCACCAGGGCGACAGTGTTGCGTAATGGGTGTGATTAAAAGTGCGGGGATTCTGTAGAATACCGTTATTTGTTTTGACAAAACCTAT
>NZ_FUKI01000021.1 GCF_900163755.1 Crenothrix polyspora
AAAAAATCTGGAGGATATCAGGGCCGATAAAAAAATTTTAGATGGTTTTGCTACGCGCTTACGGTATTAGCGGGGCAACGGTTGCTGATTGCAGAGCAGCTATTGAAAATAGCCGAAGAACGTAATGCTGGTATTTTAGAACGGGTAGCCGCTGGTGATATTCCACAATTTGAAGCATTGGATAATCAACGTGCCATTATTGAACGCCAAGAACGACGTGTCACCGCACAACGCATGCTCGAACAGAGTGCTATTCAACTGTCGTTATATTGGCGTGATGAAAAAGGTGAGCCACAAATGCCTACAACGGAGCAATTACCCAAAGACTTTCCCAAAGAGCCTGTTGTCGATGCCGATTACCACAAAGCGTGGGTGGATGCACAAGCACAACGCCCCGAATTGAAACGTTTGGATGTTCAAGCTGAACAAACTGAAACGGAATTAGAACTTCAAAAAAACCAACAAGCCCCTGCAATAGATTTGTCTGTGGTTGGCTCAGTCGATAATGGTAAAGGCAAGACAGGGCTAAATCGTGATGAACTGTATGTCGGTTTAAATTTCGATTTCCCTTTACAACAGCGTGCGGCCAAAGGTAAAGCGCAAGCCGCTGCCGCCAATTTACGGCGCTTAAAATTGGAAACTAATTTAACAGAAAACCGTATTGCGGCGGATATTAAAGATGCCTTATCACGTCTTGCTGCAGCGCGTCAGCGGTTAAGTTTGATTAAAGAACAACAAAAGACGGCAGAAGAGCTTGAAAACGGTGAGAAAGAACGCTTTGATTTAGGTGCAAGCAATATTTTATTTGTTAATATGCGTGAGTTAGCCAGTGGTGATGCGGCTATTATGGCCATTGAAGCATCCAGTAATTTATTTAAGGCCCATGCAGATTACCTGGCGGCATTAGGAACGCATGTCGTGGTTAAGTAAAAAAACAACCAGAGTTTTTTTATTAATGAAGGGCATGGCGCATTTGATAACTAATAAAGACGAACCTCACAATTTTTTGCGTGGAGCTCTGATGTGGCGTGGTTCTGTTACGCCTCGAATTTTGCCCATATTGTTGCTGTTATGTTGCTATCCTTTGTTGTTGGTTGTATTGGATCATTACTGGTGGCCTTTGCCATCGCTTGATGTCACACCTTTTGAATATACGGGCGTGGTATTAGGCATGGTCTTGGTGTTTAGAACCAATGCCGGTTACGAACGCTGGTGGGAAGCACGTAAATTATGGGACGGCATCACCAATCAAACCCGTAACCTGATTATTGGCGCTTTGCAATACGGGCCGCAGGATAACGCTTGGCGCGAGGCATTGGTTAAATGGAGCATTGCTTTTTCTTTTGCTACCAAAGAGTCCCTGCGTAATAGCAAAAACTTTACACCGTTAATCGGTGTGCTGACAGAACTGGAATTGGCAGAGCTACAATCCGCCCTACATATGCCGCTGTTTGTTGCCAGCAAGATAGCCTCATTGCTACAAAAAGCCCGCACTGGCCACCCTAATACCAACGGGTTAGAACTGGACGGCTTTGAATTTAGCATACTGGAAGGGCAACGGGTTTTACTGATAGATCATCTGGGAGCGTGTGAGCGGATTTTAAAAACCCCAATGCCCTTGGTATACGCGGTAAAGATACGTCGGTTTATCTTCATGTTTTTGTTATTACTACCGTTTTCATTATTGGAAAAGACGGGACTTTATTCGGTCGGTATTTTTTTCCTAGTCGCGTATCCCTTGCTGTCTTTAGACCGGATAGGTATTGAACTACAAAAACCCTTTGATAACAAAATCTTGAGCCATTTGCCTTTGGATACTATTTACGAGACCATCAAATTGCATTGCTTGGATTTATGGCAACAAGACGGTAATACGCTTTGAAAATTACGTTAGACTTGTTTATGAGATATTAAAAAAATTGGTGCAGAACGACAACGACAAGAACCATGAGTCGGTCTATTAAGGAACGTGCATGAAATAACTTGAACAACTTAAACTCCACCACCGTTCGTGCTGAGCCTGTCGAAGCATGAACTTGCTCAAGTTATTTCGTGCGCGTTCCTAAGGCAAAACCGAAACTCAATTAATTGCCGTTAAAAACAGCTCGGAATTTAAAGCTATTCTGCGTTATTTGGATGACAAGAAGCTGATACACCGCGATAATGTGGTGTTGATCTAATTTTTCAATCAGTAGCCTGGATGAAATTTGCATAATAGGGCTTTCGCTACTTCGATAGACCATATTCCGTTACGTTTCACAAACTATCCGACCTTATGATTACCATTATTCAGCGTGTTACCACGGCTAAAGTCACTGTTAATAACCAAGATATCGGTAATATCAATACCGGCATTATGGCGCTGGTGGCGGTAGAAAAAAATGATACCAAAAAAGAAGCTGATCGCCTGCTAGAGCGCATACTTAATTACCGTATTTTTTCGGATGCGGCTGGCAAAATGAATTTGAGCTTAAGAGATGTTGACGGCGGCTTATTATTGGTGCCGCAATTCACCTTGGCAGCAGATACCCAAAGCGGCAATCGGCCAAGCTTTACGCCAGCGGCTGCACCTGAACTAGGTCATTATTTATTTCACTATCTGCAACGCAACGCACACAGCAAACATAGCAAGGTTGCATTTGGCGAATTTGGTGCCGATATGCAGGTTTCCTTAGTGAACGATGGCCCGGTAACCTTTACCTTACGTGTCTAAGCGCTATTTACCAACCACCGGCATCATCATTATCATAAGGCTGTGGTTTAATATTATCGGGTAGTTTGGACGTATTTGCTGATCTCAACAAAATGAGTGCATTGCCCAAAACAAACAGTACAGCGACGATAAAAAATATTAGCCACATACATATACCTTTTTTAGGTTGCTTAACACGAACATCTAGTATATACCTTATACAATGCCACTTAAAAATACTTGATCTTGCATGAATAACTCATTTAGCACCGCCGATCTTTGTGATGTCCATGCCAAAGAAGATTATTTTCAAATTGTTGAACCCTTATTTAAACCATACGGTGGTCAGATAAATTTTTGCGGGCAAATAACCACCCTTAAAACCTTTGAGGATGATGTTTTAATACGCGCAGTGCTGGAAGAAAAAGTCGAAAACCGCGTGTTGGTTATCGATGGCGGAGGATCGCATCGGTGTGCATTAATAGATTACGAATTGGCAAGTATTGCCATTGCCAATGGCTGGAAAGGTATTATTATTTACGGCTGTATTAGACACGCTGAAAAACTTGCTGCATTACCACTGGGCATACGCGCTTTGCACACCCACCCGCTACAAAGCCATAAAAGAGGTCACGGTGATCGTGATTTATCGCTAACATTTGCCGGTGTTAATTTTAAAACCCCTCATTTTTTATACGCCGATGCTGATGGAATCATCGTATCGGAAATGATGTTACGTTAAAATACCCTTATCTTAATTACTTAAAAAATCAGCTTATGCAAATTGTACTCGCTAACCCTCGTGGATTTTGTGCCGGTGTAGATCGCGCTATTGAAATTGTCGATCAAGCCTTAGAAACTTTTGGCGCACCTATTTATGTGCGCCACGAAGTTGTTCACAATCGTACTGTAGTCAACGGACTTAAAGCCAAAGGCGCTGTTTTTGTTGAAGATTTAAATGATGTTCCCGTTGGCTCGTATTTAATCTTCAGTGCTCACGGTGTTTCTAAACAAGTACAGCAAGAAGCTAAAGACCGTGAATTAACCGTGTTTGATGCCACCTGCCCTTTGGTCACCAAAGTACATTTACAGGTTGCCAAGCATGCAAAAGCCGATCGCGAAGTATTGTTGATTGGTCATGCGGGTCACCCTGAAGTGGAAGGCACTATGGGACAATACGATAAAATTGCCAAAAACGGTGGTATCTACTTAGTAGAAACACCTGAAGATGTCGCAAATTTAAAGGTCAACAACCCTGATAATCTGGGCTACGTTACCCAAACAACTTTATCGATGACCGATACCAAAATCATGGTAGATGCTCTAATAGCACGTTTCCCTGTCATTGAAGGGTTAAAAAAAGACGATATTTGTTATGCCACCCAAAATCGTCAAGACGCAGTGTTTGAAATGGCCAAAACTGCCGATGTGATTTTAGTCGTAGGATCAGTTAATAGCTCTAATTCCAATCGCTTGCGCGAAATTGCAGAACAACTGGGTAAACCGGCTTATTTGATTGATACTGCTCATGACATGCAACAACACTGGTTTGATGGTGTTGCCGTTGTCGGCGTAACCGCTGGTGCTTCAGCACCAGAAGTATTAGTACAAGAAGTAATTGATCAATTGAAGGTATGGGGCGGAATTTCAGCAATTGAAATTCAGGGTATAGAAGAAAAAGTCGTATTTTCACTGCCGCGTGGCTTAAAAAGACCCGTGGTCTCCGCACATGCCTGCGGCGTTTAATACGGTACGCTTAGATAAATGGTTATGGGCTGCGCGGTTTTTTAAAACCCGCAGCCTAGCTGCTGAAGCCATCACAGGCGGTAAGGTGCATATTAACAGCCACCGTACAAAGCCCAGCAAAGAAGTAAAAATCGGCGTAATTATTTCTATCAGTCATAACGGCTATAAATGGGATATTACTGTACTTGCAGTATCAGGCCAGCGCTATGCTGCCAAAGAGGCCGCACTCCTTTATGAAGAAAGCCTTGAGAGCCATCAAAAGCGTCAACAACAAATCGCACAACAGCGTGAAAACCGAGAATTTTTTGATTTCGGCACTGATCAAAAACCCAATAAAAAAGACCGCCGCTTGATTCATCGTTTTAAACAACAGGATTTCTGATTCATTTCAATAAAAAATGCAAAAAAAAACCCAAGCCATTGACTTGGGTTTTTTAATTAAGAGCTTGGCAATTCCCTACTTTCGCATGGCAAACTGCCACACTATCATCGGCGCTAAACGGTTTCACTTCCGAGTTCGGGATGGGATCGGGTGGTTCACATTCGCTATGGTCACCAAGCAAACTGGTGTAGTCAGTGCTGTTTCAACTGACTGTCATACAACAAATCTAAGTTTACCCCTGAAGGCTGTCTTAAATTTGCTTCTGGAAATCTGTAACTTCATGGTCTGACTTGCGATAGTCTTTGATACTTCAACACACAAAACCCATTGGGTGTTATATGGTCAAGCCTCACGGGCAATTAGTACACGTTAGCTACA
>NZ_FUKI01000108.1 GCF_900163755.1 Crenothrix polyspora
GAGGATGCTCGGATAAAATTGAAAAAGCTTTATCCGACACTTAAAGAGTGACTAAGTACTAGAATCTGGACGCATTATTCTTACACCCGTTAGAATTCAACAAGCCGATGCTGTCCGCGCTAAACTTGAAGCATTAGGTATTACAGAGCAAGATGTCAGTGATGCCATTAACTGGGCAAGGCAATAAGCGTCATGACTCGACGTGTGGTACTCGACACTAACTGCATTATCTCGACGTTACTGTTTTCTCAACAAAAAATAGCGTGGCTGCGCCACAGTTGGCAAAATGGCAACCTAACCCCTTTAGTCAGTAAAGCAACAGTAGGTGAGCTCATACGCGTACTCAGCTATCCTAAATTTAAACTCACACCCGCTGAGCAAACGTTACTTTTGGCTGATTTTTTACCTTATGCCGAAACGGTTATCATCAACAATGTTCCAGATGACTTACCAATAATCCGTGACACAGCCGACCAAATGTTTTTAACACTTGCCGTAGTCGGACAAGCAGAAATCTTAGTAACCGGTGATACCGATATTCTCGACATCCAATCCAGCTTTTACACACCGCCGATTATGACATTAGCTGAGTTTGAAAACTGGCTGGAATCTTCCCATAAATAACACAGTTATTTTTTAATACCAAAATATTTCAGTGACTTAACCCACGCTTGACGTGCAACCAAACGGCCGATTTTTCGACTTTGAAGATCGCCATCAACAAAATGAATGCCGCCATAAAGCCTTGACATGCCTGCCTCAGCCGCTGCCTCGCTAAACGTTGGCCAATACAGCATAACATCTTGTGCCGGCACGACACCCGGCTCGACACGCGACCAGCCGCCAGCAATAACAACACTGTTACCAAAATAATCACTGCCCGTAAACAATCTTAACGTTTCTGCACCTGCGCTGCTAAAAATACTGTGCCCGGAACCATACTCTGGAAAAGGCGGCGTTGGAAATGTGGAAACCTGATAAGGCTGCCAATCTGCCCCATCGACAGCGCCATTCCAAGAATCCACAATTTGGCCTTTATACAGAAAATGAATGGCTGTTATTGGCCGCGCACAATCGTAAAAACGTTTGCCATCCCACGAAGCAATGCTGGCATCAAAAATGGCATTGGTAATGGCAAAAAACAGCTTCACGTCTTTGTCCAGCGTGTGATGGTCGCGCTCGGAAACGAATTGCGCGAACAAATCCCAATGCCCCGGTGGTAATTCCGATTTGGGGCCGTCTGCCCAATATTCAGCAATGACTTTTTTTTCATCAGTCAAATGCGCGGTGTATTCCAGAATTTGTTTAGCTTGTTCTTTGTAACGACGAGGACTTGTTTTGTAACTCGCCGGCATTAACATTGTGCCACGAAATTGCTTACCGGATGTTAAGGCATAAGGCTTAACCTTACCCCAGTGCGGGGTAACAAATTTTTGCACTTTGCCATTCACGAGCAGTGGCTGCCAATGGTCGGGATCGATTATTTTGGTCGGTGTATTAACAGGTTTGTAACCGGTATAGTCACTGTAAGGCGTAGGATGTAAATCGCCCAATTGATTAGAGCCATCGTGATGACGAAAACTTAATACCGCAGCAGCAACCGTTTTACCTATATTGATCGGATCAGTTTTAGCGGTTGGCTTATCGCTGGGGACATAACCCAAACTCTTTAGTAAGTTATTAAAGCTGGATTTTTGTGTAGGGAATAAATCAGTTAGACAAATACTTGCAGCAAAACTAATCGCCTTGGCTTTATTGGCAAGCGTTCGTTCGGCTAATGGACGACGTAAACGACCGCCAAAACGTGTACCAATCGCCTTGGCATCATAAGCTGCCCACGCATCGAACATACACGTATGTGTTATGGCCAGTGCTCTAGCAACTATCGGCGGTCCTGGTTTGGTGCTACGAATGGCTTGCAACGCTGCGTCATTCCAACGGGTTACCGTTGTTTCTGCTAAGGCCAATTCGGATTGAGCCAAAACCATCAGTCCTATCAACACATTGGATAACAAAACACGTTTTAATACGGTGATACGCATAAATTATCCTCATTAAATTTTAATTATTTTTATAACGCTCTAATTTTATTAGAATTAATATACTAATGATTGATAAAATCTAATACCAATAGGCAACCACCTGAAACCATCTACAGCGTTTTTAACTTAGGACAGTTACAGCCACCGTTCGTGCTGAGCTTGTCGAAGCATGAACGGCACACTTCGACAAGCTCAGTGCGAACGGTTACGCTGTAACTATTGAACTGTGAAAACGCTGTAAATGCTGTAAAAGCAACAACTATAATCAATAGCAACTACAATGCCAATGTTATAACTAATTGATATTTAAATGATTAGTAAATATGTGCTGGCGTACCGTATAGAATAGCGCGTGATATGACACAGTTAACTACGCCATATCACACACTGCTACTGACTAAAAGTAACTTACGATTGATTTTAAACAACAAAAATTTAAATTACCCACGATAAAAATTGATGAACTGCGTCATATCACACAGTTTAGTGGCACTAAAATTAGCGTTGAGGATAAGCGTGATAAGCACCAGAAGATACTTAGGAACGTGCATGAAATAACTTGAACAACTTAAACGCCACAACGCCACCACCGTTCGTGCTGAGCCTGTCGAAGCATGAACTTGCTCAAGTTATTTCGTGCGCGTTCCTTAGGAGGAAACAGAGACATGATTGGCGCACTGACCTAAAAAGGGACACAATCCAAAAGACCGTGTCCCACCATTTTATGTTGCAACGCAGCCTCTACTAATACTTTCTTTTGATATTTTGCGCGGCAAAATCCCAGTTAATCAGATTATCTAAAACACCGTTCAGATAATTAATGCGCACGTTCTGATAATCCAGATAATAGGCATGTTCCCAAACATCAATGACACACAAAGGTCTTAAGCCATCGGTAAACGGCACGTCAGCATTGCTGGTGGTTAAAATTTCAAGCTTACCTTTTTTATTGATAATCACCCACGCCCAGCCACTGCCAAAAAGCCCCTTAGCAGCATCAAAATATTTTTGTTTAAAGCCAGGATTAATCCACACACCTTTGTCATCTTTGGCAGGATCAGAAAAATGCCCAAAATCACGCTTGATTAACTTAAGTAACTGACCTGTCGGCAATACTTTGTCACCAGCACCGGGTTTTAAGCTATTCCAGTAAAACGTATGATTCCAGGTTTGTGCGGCATTATTAAAAATCATTTTATCCAGCAAGCGCTTGCCTGCCGTGGCTTTAATGATTTTTTCCAGCGACATTCCTACGTATTTAGTCCCTGCTATAAAATTATTAAGATTAGTGATGTAACCGGCATGATGCTTACCGTAATGAAAACCCACCGTCTTAGCGCTGATGACTGGCTCTAAAGCTGTTTCCAAATAAGGTAATGGCGGTAAAACTATTGTTGTTGCCGACGGTGTCACTGATGTTGCCAGCGCCTCGCCGCCTAATCCTGCTAAGGTGGCAGCGGTAACAGCGGTTATTGCACCACTAACGCGTAAAAAATCTCTACGATTGATCGAATGACCTAAACTCATAACATTATCCTTACTATTTAGTTAAAAAATATTACAAAATTATCTTTAAATCCTTGTGATATTACTGTAATTGTAAACCAAACTCAACTGCTCACTTTTATGGGGTTTTAAATTTTAAATAGGGCTTATGTGATCTCCAAGAAAGAATGCCCTTAATATAAAACCAAGGATGTTCACGAAAAGGTCGAGAAAGCTTTATATTTCTGGCTTTTCGTATTTTTCATGGACAATTTTCTTGGTCTGTTTATTATTTTAAAATCAAGTTATTGCACACATACTTTAGGGTGCAATTTAACCGAACTGCTGGCATTTAAACCTTCGTATTCCAGCTTAATAATACACGGCACGTTGCTTGCCTTAAGGGGCACAGATTTTTTCCAGCTGCCACTTGCGTCCACCGTTAAATTTAACGCCGACCCCACAATTGCACCGCTGTTAGTTCGCATATTTAAATCAAGCGACTTTAGCGCAGCATTACGTTGTGCGGTCGTTAAACCGCTTTTAAAAATGACAGAGCCGGTAAGATTAAGATGATTGTTATCCCACTGCGCTCGCTGTACTTTAAATTGGCTAATATTCGTAACCTGTTTTTGGCGTTTTGGCCACACGGTGATAGTTGTCGTCACTGTGTTTGATAATAACTTGCGTCCCGCACCTTTTTCTTGTGCAGTAAAATTAACGGTGTAGGTTTTATTAGCGTGGGCAGCCGTCGGTTGCCACTTAAAGTTAACAACAGGTAAGTTACTTTGCGCATCACTCAATTCTTGCGATATAACGGCTCCCTTAACCGGCAGTCCGTTGGTCGGTGTAGCCACATTAATCGCAAAAATATCGTATTCTGCATCAGAGACCAAAAGTGGAATTACCAACGGTAAACCGCCTACCGTAACATCCCAATGCTCATTGACGGGTAGTAAAACCGGCTTGGTATCACCAACCTTAACAGGTGTTGGGTGTAAAAACTCTTTAAGCCCTGGCAATCCACCTTTAGCCGCGTCAAGAATACCGGGCTTAAAGCCTTCGCCTTCTACCGTCAAATGGCAATCTGTACACCCCGATGCGCCTGTTGGCGCAACATATTCAGGAAATGCTAACGCAGTTGTCATAAACCCCATCGTGCTGGATAACAACGCGGCGACACTCAATTTTTTTGTATTCATGAAGCACTTCTCTCTCATAAGTAAGTTTAAACCGCACCACTGTCTAACACTGACACCATCTTCTCAGTCGCTTTGTAATCAGTCCCTGACCAAGTGACTTTGCCATCTGGACTTAAAATAGCAAAATACGGCAAGCCTACTTTCAGTGGGCGATGATTAGGATCGCTACGGAATTTCTCAAAATCCGGTTCTTTATCAATTAACTTGACCGCAATGGCTTTTTCGCGCAAGGCTTTATTTAAGCTATCATTACTGGCGGCTTCTTCTTTAAAGGCGGTACAGTTAGCGCACCAGCTGGCGTAAAAATCAATGAAGATCGGTTTACCGGTTTTTTGCGCTACTTTTTGCGCCTCAGCAAAATTTCTATACCACGTAATACCGGCTTCTTCGTGTACTGCACCTTTACCGCCTGCTACAGCTACAACCTGTGCGCCATTGCTGGCTAATAATTCCGCTTGTACAGCCGCCATAAAAGGCAAATTCCCCATGCCAGATACTACCAGCCAACCACCAATCAACAAACTGACCACACCGCAATAATGGTGCATTTTTTCATTCGGCATAGCGTCACGCGGCAACAAGCTCAAAACATGGCAATGCACCACAGCAATCCAAATAGCCACCATGCCAATCGCTAACGAGGCAGTGACAGAAGGGCTAACACCCAACACCCCCATGCCTTTGGCAAAATAAACATAGGCAAAATATAAAATTGCAAAACCAAACGCATATTTTACGTTATTCATCCAGTAGCCGGCTTTAGGCAATTTTTTAAATTTAACCACGCTAATAATAAAAAACGGCAGGGCGACACCTAAACCAAAGCCACCCATCATTAAACCACCTTGGCCTGCTACGGCAAATTTATCCCAAAACCCCATCGCTTGATTAGCCAAGGCCATCGCATCGGATTTAGCCGCAATGTTGTCTGCCACTTGCAATAAAAGTGCAAAAACAATCGGCCCTACGCACGGCGAAATCACCAAGCCAGCCACCGTACCCATTAACCACGTACCACCCAAACCATTAACACGCGTGGTTTTTTGATCCAAACCATGCACTTCGTTTTGCATAAAGCTAAGTTCGTAAAAGCCTAATAACGCAATCGCAAAAAAGGCAAAAAATACAGCAAACACTAAATTAACAGTCGCCGATTGCATAAAGGTATTAAAGGCTCCGCCGGTCATCCCTGCTAATAACCCCAGCATCACGTAAGTGCCCACCATACCCACCATATACGCACCGGCATGTTGCTTTTCTTTGTCTTTGTTGCCATTCGCACGGTTAACAATAAACATAGACGTAATGGGCAACATAGGGTAAACACACGGGGTTGCTACCGATAACAAACCCGCCATCAGCATTAAACCAAACATGATAATGGCGTTATCTTTGTTGTCTTTAAACAGTGATAGTAATTTATCCGTGAAACTCAGTGAGGCTTCATCGGTATTATTAATAGCGGTTTTTGCTAGCGCGCCGCCAACCGGCAAGGGTATTTCGGCTTGGGTGTGTTGCGGACGAAAACACACATGGGTCACGTCGTTACACAGCTGGTAATCAATCGCCACGCCTGTATTAGCGGCTGTCGCCACTTTACCGGTTTGCGCCAGGGTGACGATAAAATCACCTTGGTCACGCAACACATTGGCTTTCACTTCATCATCCTTAACACCGAGCGGTTTTTCTAGTTTGCTAATTGCTATGCCTGCACTGGCTAATTTAGCATCCGTATCAAACGCCACCGGAATATAGATATTTTCCGCACCGGCATCCAAATACGCATGATGGTCTTTAGGGACGGTTAGGGTAATTTTGTATTGTGTTGGCCATGTGTTCGCATTAATAGCGGTAACACCCACCTGTACTTTAGGTGCTTGTGCAAACGCCATGTCTATCCACAGCAAGGCCAGTAAAAAAATTAAAATAATGGGTAAATTATTTTTTAGCATGGTGCAATCCTCAGGGTAAAACTTTTTAAACACGCTACTGTGTTGCTGCGTATTTAAAACCGCATGTTAAATGAGCCGGTAATCAAGAAATAATTAAAATCAGCAAAATTACTCGCGCTATTACCCCCTAATTGCAAACCAGCACTGTGATTGTAATATTCGCCGCCTACTTGAAACTTTAAATGTGACAGCGGTTTTAATTCGGTAAATTCTTTACTGACATGAATACCCGCCGTTACCGCACCAAAACCCGCTAACCGGTAATCACTGGAATAAACGCCTTTTTGTAAGGCATTGCCATCGCCTACCACGGTATAAAAATCAGCTTGATCTTGTGAATAATAACGCACGCGTGGAATAATTTGCCAGCCATCCCCCACCGGCTGATGCCAACTGGCCTCGGCAGTGTGAGCATTAACCCCCCAGCTGTCGGTACTAAACCGATAATCAATGTGCAGCGCCGCATCATTCAATTCGCCAAAATGCCGTATATATTGGGTAAGCCAGGCAAATTGAAATTTCTCGCGCGGGCGAGTATCGCGTCTAAAATCGAATGACCCATCGTCAAATGAAAAGTAAACCAATTTGTACGGATCAGACAGATAACCGGTGTTATAACCGAACGTGACATTGCTCAGTATCAAACTGTCTTTGTTAATAATTTGAGAAACCCCCAGCAAATATTGCTGACTGGTTTTACTGCCTCTCAGTGTTGGACGATTGGTGGGGTCAATTTCATCAAATGCCAGTGATACACCAAAGTTAGCAGTGGTCAGTTTTTTATTGAAGTCTTTGCTGATGGTTGTGCCCACATAGCGCGAGGTGTAATCATTTTCTCTGGAAAAACCACCGTTTAAATTAATTGAACCGCTGTCAAAAAAATACGTTAACGACGGACTGATGCCATCACGGCTATCGCAAATCGATTTACCGCATTGGCTATTAACAGGCGATGCGCCACTCACCAGCGCACCACTGACATTTTGACCGCTCAGCACTTGCCGCACGTTACCTTTGCTGTCGTAATCGTTATAACGCGGTGACGCACCCGCCACAATATCTTTAACCAGCGCGACCGATGCGGTCATAGATCGACCTATGGGAGCCGACAACGCCCCTTCGTAGGTATTGACATCAATCCGCGAGCTACTTTCAGAATAATGTCCGTATTGAAAATCCGCGTTATAGCTTTCTTCAGTACGTCCTGCTACCGCTGTTTGCATTAAGCCCGGCAATGCCAGCGCAGCAATGCTTAAACACGCCACAAAATTAGATTTTTCCTGATTACTCACACACAACCCCAACGATAAAAGCACCCTCAAACCCACACATAAACACACCGTTATTGTTAATTACAACCACAACCACCCCCGCCGCCACCATAACCACCCGCCGCCGCTTCTTTACTGAATGCCGTATGTTGTCTAAAGCCAAATTCTAAAGGATCAGGCGTAAAAGCCATTTGCGGCAGTGCCAATGCGCCGCGCTGTCTGGGCATCACTTCCGTACAACCGGTGAGTGTTAGCACAGCAATACATAATAATCCGTAATATGCTTTCATAAATGACTCTTATTTCGCCAACAGTTCTGACACTTTTTTCTCTAACTCATCAATATCGGTGGCGGTAAAGCCGTGGTGTATGTGCTGTACCACACCTTTTTTGTCGATAATAAAAGAGGTGGGCATGGATTCGACCACATATTGATCCGCCCATTCGCCTTTGCTATCGTGTAATACCGTAAAACCCACCGGAATTTCTTGAATAAACTTTTCGGCTTTGGCTTTATCTTCATCCAAATTAACCGCGATGACTTCAAAGCCTTGCGCCTTTAATTTTTCGTGTAGTTTATTTAATAGCGGAAAAGACGTGCGACACGGCGCACACCAAGAGGCCCAAAAATCCAAATAAATGACCTTGCCCAGCTTTTCTTTTAATGCTGTAGGTTGGCCTTGTTGCAAAGTGGGTAAGGTAAATTGCGGCGCTGATTGGCCTATTTCGGTCGCATCAGCAGAGGTAGTGATTGCCAGCATAGCCAAAGCCAGCAAAGGCATTTTTTTAGTTTTTAGTTTCATAATCACTCTTCCAGTGTATCGATGTAAGCTTAAACGCACTTTAAGGCGCGTTATTAAATTAAAACAGTATGTTAAAAAGATCGGGCTACTCAATAGCCGCATTGCGCGGCTGTGTCCTCACCCCTGAGTTATGTAACCCGATTGAATGGCAAATTACGTTAAGAAACATCATTGACTTTAGTCTTTGATGTTGTAAGGGCATCCATGCACTCAAAGAATGCTGAGTCACTTAGGAACGCGCACGAAATAACTTGAGCAAGTTCATGCTTCGACAGGCTCAGCACGAACGGTGGTGGCGTTTAAGTTGTTCAAGTTATTTCATGCACGTTCCTTAGCATTCTTTAAGCAGGGCGATAACTCCCTGCTTTTTCCAAATTAGCCGTGTGCAAATGAATGTTTGACGCGTTTACCGGGATAGCCCGTCGCTTTCAAATATTTATTAATTTGCATTACAGAAGGACTAACAATCACATCTAAACGTTTGGTCACATTTTTTGCACAAGAAGCTGGATAAGGGTTGCCAACTTCATTTCTAATAATTTTAAAGCTAGGGGCAAAATCGTTAACCCCTTTCAAGTTAGGATGCGCAGAAAACGAGGTATAGTCTTTTTTACCGCAAATTTGCCATACGGGCACATACACGGTTGCACTTTGTACACAGCCTCTCAATCTCGCTGTTGTCGCACGGAACTTCAGATCAGTGTAAAACTCATCCGTTAAATTAAAACCATGCCAGTGCAAGGCACTCACAGAATCGGTTTGCTCACGGCCATGATGCGAAAAACCACCAATTTTTTCCCAGTACGATTTGGTTTTGGCACCAATTTCGTTGGTTGAAACACGTAAATTCACTACCGGCCCCGTATCATATTCAATAACTTTTCCAGTTACCGCATCGGTACGTTTTGAAAAAAATACATTTTCCATAATGGCCGCTTTCATAATCCCTTTACCAGCGGCATCCAGCTTAGGTTTGCCTGCTGCATCCAATACCGGTGTAATAGTATCAAATTTTGCTTCTGGCGCACTGGGGGTAACCAGTAACAAGCTGGTTGTGTTGGCTGCCTTATAAGGTAGGTATTCACAACCGTGCGCCACATACAAATTAAACTCATGTGATGCCCCTTCAACAAATTCTTTTACCGTAGCGCCAGCCGCATTTAACTTGTTAGGATCAGGACGCTCAAAACCGACAGCCCCAGCATTTTCAGCAACTAACAATGCGCTGGCGGCGATAGCTGTAGACAGCAGTACAGTGGTTATTTTCTTCATCTAATAGCTCCATAAGTGTATATTTAATAACTTTTAGCCGCAGTTAATGCACACAATGTGCAGTAAGTATAAAGCACTAACCATGCCAAAATAAAATACATTACAAATCAATGCGATAAAAATAGCCGCTTTTTAAACTGTGTTATATGACCTATTTTTTGATTTTTTGTGTGTCATATCACACAAAATTACCCTGTGCCAATACAGCCTATTTAAACTTTAAGACCTGTATGCCCGCACTGTAAGCATGACGCACTTCGGAATTATGGCTACCCGCTTAGACGGGACACAATAAAAAGTCGTTCGTGGTGAGTTTGTTAAACCATGAACCACAAGCCCTTCGACAAGCTCAGATATAAGGGCGAACGGATGCCCAACCTTAAGCGGGTAGCCATCGATCCTGGTTTTGGTGATAAAACCACAACGGGGGAATTGGCACTGGGTGTGACAGAACGCTATTTAGCGAATGTGCGCTTATTTGGTAAAGAGAGTGTTATGACCAATGTCGGTATTTTGCATGAATCAGGACACTGGATTATTGCAATGGATTGCCTACCGACACGGACGACAGTGTTGGATTATGGTTCGCGTTAGGCGATTGAACCGAGCTTTTCTGATTTAAAGGCGGTGGCTTTGAACTGGAGGATTCGCAATTGAAACATGCAGATCGCTTGGAACGGTTGATATTGATTATGGTATTAGCGATGCATTGGTGTGTTCGCATTGGTCAGGACAATGCTTTTTATTACCCCAACGCCCCTGAAAAAAACGAAAAAACAAAGCGACCCACAGCACTGGAGTTTCAGAAAACTTAGCCGCAGTAGGGTTTCTTGGTTCACCCGTGGGCTGCGATATCTGAAACAATGTTTACAAAATAATCTGCCGCTACCAAAGTTCTTGGTTGTTTTGAGAAACTGATAAGTGGTGAGCTATCTTGAGTAACTGTACAACCCTGCCAGGTTTTAAAAACTTGGCAGGGTTGGGTAATTACGTTTTACTGTGGTGTGTTAATGTGAACGGTTAAGTCCACGGGCTGGATTTAGACCGCCGCTTTCACGCATCTTATCTAAATCTGAAACGTGGTATATAGCAGTACTTTTTCTGGCTTTCAATTTGTTAAACTCCTGCAATTCACCTTACTCTAGCCATTTGGCGAAGGTATTGATTACAAGATAACGTTAGTTTATGAAAGCTAATGAGAAAGAACAGGACGAGCTGATGCCTTGGTTAATAGCACATTTCCCTGATATTACTTCGCCAGCCCTTGCGTAAATAGACGCTGTTGCTACGGCTGATCCACATTCATTTGCAAGATTCATAGCATCAGCAACCACATTTTTATTGAGATTAACGAAAGCGCTTACATAGTTTCTTGAGCCACTAATACACGTTTTTACAGTTGTTGTTGCAATGTAATTGCCAGAAATAGGTACGATAATGTCACTATTACTTGGAGAAACTGATAGTAAGGTATTAGAGACTACAGAAGCAACTTTAAATGAAGAGGCCGTGGTATTAGTAAAGTTACCTGATGATTTTATAGTCAGAACTCCCTGAGGTATTGGTTCATCAGGGGGTGGTGCTGCTTGTGCATATATTGGAGTCAAAACAACAGCTTGTAAAAAAACGGTATGACAAAGTATTTTTAATGCATAGTTCATTTATTTTCCTTGGTAAGTAATGGTTATTTATTTTTGTTGAATGAGTGGCTCTCAGAAGAGAAGCATCTGAGAACGCCAAAATAACAAGCTGTCCGGCTGATTAGCAGCATCAGTGGGTATCCAAGCCAGTCCCGTTGATTTTACCGTTAGGTTGCTAAGTCATGCGCCGCTACTAAATTGGTGTAGAACAGGTATACGACAGTTCCGCCTTTACTACTGCTGAATCTTCAACTACACAAAAACTAAAACGATTTGTGTTATTCATAGCATCAAGTCCTGACTGAGGAATGGTATAACTTAATATTGGACTATCTATTGAGCCACTAACAGGTATTGGAATTCCAGCTGAATTAGCGAGAGGAAGTGGTGTATTAAGCCATGGTATATTATCAACTAAGGGTCCAGTTGCATGTGCGCCTGAAAAGTCATATATAAAACCACCTATACTTGCTTGAGAGACGGTATCTCCAGCATCTAAACGATCGAACCCACTGGAATCTGTGAACCACCTCCATACAGCGCCAGCATCCTTTGTTCGTAATGTAAGACTAAGTTGTGCTTTAATAATTTTATCGCATGTTTGATTTATTGGAGTTGCTTTTTTCTTTAGACTGGCAAACGTTTCAAAAAAAGATTTATTTGCTGTTAGGTCATTATATGCAGCTCTTAGTGGTGTAGTCTTGTGGCAGTTACCAACGAAATCGGCAGCTACAGGACGTGCAGTTGCAGCAATTCCTTTAGTTATAGCTAAAGTAATGAATGAGCCAGGAGGGGAAGCTTGGGCACTTGTTGCATAAAAAATAAAAGTTAATGTAGATAATGCTGTTTTTGAAATAATGCTCATAATTACTTTCGATTGTAGAATGTTGATGTAAAAAATGACATTTATTTAAATAAATTAATCATTTGCTTGTAAAAATTTACAGGCAGGTAAAGTGTGACAGGTATAAAATAATTTACAACGTGAATAGTTCACACGGTTTATGGCGTAAAACATGCTTATAATTAACCCAAAAACCAGAGATACTGTTTTTTTAAAAATAATATGTTGTTTGCAATTAATAAGGTATAGCGTGTGTTTTATAAAAAACACGCTGAGTTGCATTAAAATATGACATCAATCGCGAGATAATATAATACTGAAAATAGTTTGCGGAAAAGCAAACTGCGGTAATTGGATTTTGTTTGAGAGGTATTAACAGCGTGTAACTTACGTTATTGGATAACAGTTAATTTACAGTCACAGATTATTTTGAAACAATATTACGATGGGAAAAATATTTAAAACACAACATTTTACCCGCTGGATGCAAAAAACCAACCTAACCGATGAACTACTTTGTATTGCTATTTGTGAAATGGCGCGTGGTTTAATAGATGCTGATTTAGGTGGTGGTGTTGTTAAAAAACGGATTGCCTTACCAGGACGTGGTAAGCGATCAAGTGCCCGAACGCTGATAGCAACCAATAAAAAAGATCGATGGTTTTTTGTGTTCGGTTTTGAAAAAAATGAACGCTCAAATATCAGTCGTGCAGAGTTAAAAGCTTTGCAACAACTTGCTACTGATTTGTTAAACCTTACTAGCCAAGAAATCAACGTAGCCTTAAAAAACAATTCCCTCGAGGAAATTTGCCATGACAACCCAAACTAAAAAAAGTAGTCGTTTGTTGGAAGCTGTTTATAAAACCGCTAATGATTTTCATAACAGTGGTGTATTCAATCAAGAGAAAATGCAAAAATATAATGAATTATGTTTATCGCCCGTTATTATTGCTAATAAAATGCCTATTTATTTAGACAGCGACATTATTGAATACTTTAATGAAAAATGTCTTACCAAACAAGAAAGCTTGCAGACATTAGTTAATGATCTGTTACGCCAAGATATTGAGATTGCAAAACGGGTAGCTTTTGTAAGATAAATATATTAAAAATCGTTAATGCTTATGGCTGATAGTGTTTTTGTTTAGCGCTATCAAACCTTGTTTGAGGTATACGTTCGGGAGTCATATAAGAAACATCGAGTTTGCTGAGGATTTTCTGAAATAATGATGTAAAACATGGCTATGAGGGCTATCATTTCCCTATCCGCAATAAAGACAAAACGCCGCTATGAATCATCTTATCGACCAACTCAACTTTACTATGATTCAGATTGGAAGTTATCATTCTGATTTATTGACCAATGCATTTATACAGCATATCAATCGTGCTGCTGAAAATCTGCTGGGTTATTCTTCGGAAATGCTCATTAACCAACCGTTAGCACGCATCTTTACACCCAACCCCGATACTGTTGGAGCACTGCTTGATACGGGTATTATGCCAGCTGATTTTTGTATCAAGGGTGAACTCATCACCCAAGATCAACGACGACTGCCGGTAATCTGTTCGACTTCGCCATTGTCTGGGCAACAAGGGCATAACACCAACACCGTTTTATTAATGTTACCGATTAATCCGGATAATATTCTGTTAAGCACGCTGCAAACGGATGACGCTGAGCCTAAAGACTGTATTGCCATTGAATCTGCCTTGGCAGAAAGTGAGCAACGCTTTCGGCAAATGGCCGAAATGACGGGTGAATGGCTATGGGAACAAGATCCTAATGGTTATTATCTGTACAGCAGTAACGCCGTGCAGCAAATTTTAGGCTACCCTCCAGCAGACATCATCGGCAGGCATTACACCGAGTTTTTAACACCCCAGGACAAAGCCAACCAGCAAATTTTTTCGGCAAGCAACCGCGCTTTTTATGCGTTGATTAATCACTACCAGCATAAAAATGGCCAGTCGGTATTAACCGAATCCACCGGCTTGCCGATTATCAATGCACAAGGAAAACTGCTGAAATGGCGCGGGGTTGATCGGGATATTACCGCTCGCATGCATTTTGAGAATGAATTGATAGAATCTGAGCAACGCATACGGCTGATTATTGAAAGCTCAATGAATGCGATTATTCTGATGGATTCTTACGGCATAATTACCGACTGGAATCCGCGTGCCGAAATCATGTTCGATTGGACACAACAACAAGCTATTGGCCAGCGTCTGGATGATTTAATCATTCCGCCTCGGTTTCGCAATGCCCATCGACAAGGCTTACAGGTATTTTTGCAAACCGGTGTGTCGCACATATTAAATCGGCAGACTGAGCAAATTGCCATGCGCAAAGACGGCACTGAGTTTCCGGTGGAGCTGAGCGTGTCACCTTTAAAAGTCGGCAATGCGTATATCTTCAGTGGTTTTATCCACGATATTTCTGGCCGAAAAGCTGCTGAACAACAAATCCACCAGTCACAAATTAAACTGGCGATTGCCCAAAACGAAATCAGAATTGCTCAGCATATTCAAACCAGTTTATCGCCGTCAGCACCGCTTAAATCTGCCACTTTTGAAGTGATTGGTTTTTGTTTACCTGCTGACAAGGTGGGCGGCGATTATTTTGATTATTTTCTGCGTAATGAAAATCAGCTGGACATGGTGATTGCTGATGTTTCAGGGCATGCCATTGGCCCTGCACTGTTTATGGTGGAAACCCGCAGTGCGCTTAGAGCGCAGAGTAATGTGTTGGCAACGCCATCGGAAATACTGGGTGTGTTAAACACTTTTTTGTTTAATGACCTAGATCGTTCGGATTATTTTATCAGCTTGTTTTATTTACAGGTTGATACCCATAACCAGAACATAAAATTTGCTAACGCGGGACATCCACCGGCGTTGTTATTTAAGCGACTTGACAATACACTGACAGAACTGGATGCTGACGGTTTGATTTTAGGGGTTAGACAACAGCTTGTATTTGAAGAGAAAACATTAGCTCTAACACAGGGTGATACGATCTTATTTTATACCGATGGTTTAACCGAGGCGGAAAATTCCCAGCAGGAGTTTTTTGGTCTGGCGCGCGTTAAGACGGTGTTTTTGCAAAATATCCAGCAGCCGCCAGCGGTTATTATTGAGGCACTGCTGACGGCCTTGCGGCAGTTTTGCCAGCGAGAAATTTTTACTGATGATATTACGTTGATGGTTTTTAAATACTTTGCAGTAGAGTAGCTGATTTTTACTTTTCGCCCAGTGTCACAATACCCTCCCAATACGCCGGTGGGTTTTTTTGATAAGCCAGCGCCAAATTTAAATAGAATTGGCTGGGGCCGTCTGTGTTATAGGTATCCAGTAATGCCTGAAAACTGTTAGCCGCAGCAGTCCACTGGCCTTGTTGAAACGCCATTAATCCCTTAGCGAATTGCTGGCCTAGCTTTATTTGAGTATCACTCATATTCGATTTTATGGCGACAATCTCTAAAAGCGCTAAAGGTTCTTCTCTGCCGACTAAGCGAAATAAGCCTACCGGTCTTGAGATAATATTGTTTACATTGGCGGCAAAGCTTGCGGAGGCTAAAATCTGCGTGCCTAAATATTTATTAACCCCTTGAATGCGTGATGCCGTATTTACTGTATCGCCGATAGCACGGTAATGGCTGCCTTCCCCCGCATTTATTTTACCCAGTGTCATTGCACCTTCGTGTAGACCGATGCGTGTAGGTAGACGACCCACGCGGGTCGCGTCATTAAATCGTTCCACTGCTAATGCCATCTCTAATGCAGCTAAACAGGCGGCAAGTCGCTGAGTTGCCACAGCACCATCAATCCATACCGCCATCATGGCATCGCCGGTCACATCAGCAATAATGCCTTGATGTTTTGTAACAGGATGGCTCAACACTTGGTAATACTCGTTTAACAATTCCCACATCTCATGTGGCGTATGTTGCGCCGCTACCGTGGTATAGCCTTCAATATCGGTAGCCAGACACAAGCCGTTGACATCGCGCTCAAATGCCAGTGCTTTTGCACTTTTCTCTGGATACCATTGCCCAGGTGAGGTGGCTACAAAGTGTATCCATTGTGGAAATATTTGCCGAACAAACATCAGTATGCGTTTTCTTTCTTTTAATAAATCTCGCCGTGACCACACCAGTGACATCAACCAGGCGCACGGTAATTGAATTAACAGCGGCACAGCAACCGGCAACCATGCACCGCTGCGTTTAAAATACCAAACCGTTAAACCCGCATAAACACCGCCCAGCAGCAAGCTTGCCGCAATACCTAATAGCCCTGGAAATTGAGTGAGTAACCAGCCTATCCACAAGCCAAATAAAACATACCAGAGCGCGGGCGGGTACGGTGATGTCACAAAACGTCCCTCCAGTAAATTGGCAAATTGTGTGGCCATAATTTCTACCCCTGCCATTCTGCCACTGTGCGTGTCGGTGTAGGGTGTTTGAAAGAAGTCTGGTTTAGTGGGGGCAAACTGACGATTGGACATACCTACAAACACAACTTTGTCTTTTAAGTTACTTACTTTGCCGTCATAAACATCGCTGTAAGATTCCATTCTAAAAGTGTGTGGCGGGCCGTAAAAATCAAGATAGCGCGTATCTTGCAGGCAAATTATATTATCTAGTCGCTGTTGTAAGTCGATTTCTTTGGCTGATGCTGTTAATGTTGGCTTAACGGGTAGTAAACATTGTCTGCGCTTGTTGGTTAACCAGGTAGAAAACAGGCTGTTGGGCTGGTTAATGCCATGTAATTGGCCGCTGTGTTGTAAATAATATAGCCACGTTAATACGGGTAATGTCGGCGCTTCGGCTAACGCATCCAGAAAAATCCAACCTTCTCGAACAATGGCATTTTCAGCATCATCGGTGAGAAAAAATGGCGCATGATCTAATGCCGCTGCTTTAATAGTAGCCGCAGGTTCAATTTTACGCATGGCAATCAGTTGCTCAGACAGCGGCTGTTTTTGTTGGCCTTCTAATTGAACAAAAGGTTGTAGGTTATTTTTAGAGCAGGCTGAACGTCCGTAGAAATCCTCAACACCGCGCCGTAATTTTTGTACACAATCGGTTACCAATACGTTACCTGCCTGTCGTATAGCTTCTGAAAATGCGGGGTCGTGTTCAGGATCAGCGGCGATAAATTGCAGATCAAACACAATTAACGCTGCGCCTTGGCGGTGTAATTCTTGTATCAGTTTGGCATGAAAGCCACGCCAGAGGGTAAAATCTTGTCTCAGATTAAACCGTGTTTCCGAGACTTCATCCATTGCTACGATAACCGCTTCAGCAGGTGGCGGTCGTGTGCCACGGATTTTAAACAGGGTGTCCAAACCCAATGATGTTTCTATATTGGTCAGCGCATCAATACCGCTACCCAGTAAAAAGCTGATGAGCGCGATGATAATGGCGCGTAAATAGGGTTGGTTCATGATTAGATTTTTTGGCTACCAGCTTAATAAGGGACAAAATGTAGGTTGGGTTGAGCGTTTTTCTCAACCCAACATTTCCAACGTATTGTAAATGTTGGGTTACCAAACAGCAGGTAGCCCAACCCACTTGAATGTTATTATTTTTGTTCCGTGTTAGATATAAAGTTGGTAGCCAATTTTTTTATCCAGCCGTGTAAATCTTAGGAACGCGCACGAAATAACTTGAGCAAGTTCATGCTTCGACAGGCTCAGCACGAACGGTGGTGGCGTTTAAGTTGTTCAAGTTATTTCATGCACGTTCCTTAGGGGATTTTCATTTGAGTGCTGTGTGCATATTGCCAGGGAAACGTTCAGGGTTATCATCACTACGGCTCTATAAAAAACAGGTAGCTTTTGATTCTGGCAAATTTTGCCAAAATAATCCACAGAAAAGTTTAATCTCAGTTAATAAGGCGAGGTAATTTAGCGCTGTTTAGTATTAGGCTGGTTGTCTTCTAACGGTATAGAATTTTGTTCTAAATTCGGTTGTAAAGCTTCTTCAAGCATAGGTGTGTTATCACTTTCTGATTGCATAGCGCCTTCTACGCTCATACCATTTTGTGTTGCCAGATTAGCAGATCGCACAAGAGCAGTATGAAGATCTTTAGGTTTCATCATCATTTTGGCATCAGGCCCCATAGGCACTGAAAAATCGGTGGTGGCAATAATATTTTTACTGCTGATATCTACCATGCGTAACGAAACATAGCCGGTATGCTTGCCAGGTGCATAAACGCCTCCGACTAAAGTGCTGGCATGATAATGTCTTAGCATGGCTTTGGTTTCATCGGATAAATGGAAGCGTCCGCCTTCTTTCATAATAAATAAGTCTATCGGCATTTCCATGCCCATCACTTGATAGCCCAAATTGCTAAATGCCGAGGCAATTTGATCCGAAATAATACGACCAAACGATGAGGTTTGGTTTAAATTATCAACATTCAACAAAGTACTGACGACAATTAAGCTGTTTTTGGGGATTTTATAACGGATTTTTTCTTGTAGATCATCGGTTGCGGCATAACTTTTTGCTACAAAATCAGCATCTCTATTGTCGAGAAAATGATGTATTCCACAGCCGCTTAAAAATGAACTCAATAAGACAGAAATAAGAGCTGTTGTTTTTTTTAACATGTATAAATCACCTTGCGTGAATTGATATAGGAAAACAGATAATAAAATACACAGCCACGCTAACAATATACAGCTTTTTCAACTTAGGACAGTTACAGCTACCGTTCGTGCTGAGCTTGTCGAAGCATGAACGGCACACTTCGACAAGCTCAGTGCGAACGGTTACGCTGTAACTATTGAACTGTGAAAACGCTGTAGCCCTAATATTAGTTTAAAAAATGCTATGTGTTCACTTCTCCCCTTGAAAAAGGGGGATTGAATAATTACAACAAATGATAAGCGTCCAATGACTGCTGACAATATTTTTTGAGTAATGCCGAGTAAGGTGTAAATACAGTGGCTTAATGCAGAAGTAATTTAAAATATTCACTTTCTGCCATGATATCAGCAGTGCTTTCTACCCGGTCCAAATACACCATGCCGTTTAAATGATCGTATTCATGTTGAAATACTCTGGCTACAAAATCTTGCGCGTGTAATATGATATTAACGCCGTATTGATTGGTGTAATGGATCATAATGTCGGTGTATCGGGGTACTAAGGCACGGATACCTGGAATACTTAAACAGCCTTCCCAGTCTTTTGCTGTGTTGTCAGATAAAGTCTGAAAAGAGGGATTAATCATTACTGTTGGCGACATAGTTGGTGCTAAGGGATAGCGTTTAGTGGGGCGCGAGGCAATGATAACAAGTTGTTGTGACACGCCAATTTGCGGTGCCGCAAGACCTACACCTTCGCTAGACGATAAGACCGTGTGCATGTCTTTTATCAGTTGTTGCACCGACGCATGATGCACATCGGGTACATGGGTTGCCAGTTGTCTAAGTACAACTGCGCCTAATTGGGCAATTTCACAGTGAGTTGATGTCATTATCAGGCGTGTAATTCTTGTAAAAGTAAGTTTTGCGCTTGTATTGCCGGTTCAGCGTCGGTTTTTTGCACACGATGATAGTTGCCATCGGCGTGTAACAACCAGGCTTGTGTATTATCCTGCAAGTACAAATCCAGATCATGTAAGATGCGATTATGTAATTTTTTGCTTTCAATGGGAAAACATATTTCTACACGTTGAAATAAATTGCGGTTCATTAAGTCGGCACTGGAGGCGTAAACTTCTTGATTGCCGTTATTTGCAAAGGCATAAACACGGGTATGTTCTAAAAAACGGCCAATAATGGAGCGCACTTCGATATTATCAGAGACCCCTTTTATACCAGGTTTTAAACAACACATACCACGTACAATCAATTTAACCTGAACGCCCGCTTGCGAAGCGCGATACAAGGCCTGAATAATAAGCTCATCAACAATAGCATTCACTTTAATAATAATTTTCGCCGGTTTGCCGTGTTGTGCATGGTCAATTTCGCGGTCAATTTTTTCTAATAAGCCACTGTATAAAGTAAACGGCGATTGCAGTAATTTGTTCAGCTTAATGACTTTACCCATGCTGGTTAACTGAGCAAATACCCGACGCACATCTTCGCCCAAGGCTTTGTCACACGAAAACAAACCGTAATCGGTGTACAGTAGCGCGGTTTTAGGGTGGTAATTACCGGTGCCTAAATGCACGTAATTGCGAAGTTCTGCGCCTTCGCGCTTTAACACCAAGCACATTTTAGCGTGGGTTTTATAACCGACTACGCCATACACCACATGCACAGCAGCTTCTTGTAATTTGGCCGCTAAACCTATGTTATCTTTTTCATCAAAACGCGCCCGTAACTCAATTACCACTGTCACTTCTTTGCCTGCTCTGGCGGCTTTAATCAGCGCGTTAACAATCGGCGAATCTGCGCCGGTACGGTACAGTGTTTGTTTAATGGCGAGTACATCAGGCGCTAGTGCCGCTTGACGAACAAATTCCACCACAGGTGCAAACGACTCAAACGGATGGTATAGTAAAATATCATGGCGTTTGATAGCGACAAAAATATCTTTTTTACCGGCCATTTGGGAAGGTATGGCGGGTTTAAATTCAGAAAATTTAAGATCGCTACGCGGCAGCAACGCGATAACGTCTTGCATTCTGGCCAAATTAACCGGGCCGTCCACCAAAAATAAGCGATCCGAGAGCAGATTAAAGCGATCTAGCAGATAATAAATGGTTTCTTCGGGGCAATGTGCATCCACTTCCAAGCGGACTTCATCACCGTAATTACGCATGGCTAACTCGCCTTGTACGGCCAGAAATAAATCATCAATCGCATCATCATCAACAAATAAATCACTGTTACGGGTGACTCTAAATTGATAGCAGCCTTTAATGGTCATGCCATTAAACAATTCGCCGACAAAAGCATGGATAATGGAAGATAGAAATACAAAATCATACGGGCCGCTGCCAGTTTCCAGTGCCGGTAATTGCACCACACGGGCTAAAGAACGCGGGGCTTGTAAGATAGCTTGGCCTCTGTTTCTGCCAAACGCATCTTTACCTAACAACGAGATAATAAAATTTAAACTTTTGTTGAGTATTCTAGGAAAAGGGTGGGCAGAATCAAGACCTACTGGTGTCAAAATGGGCAATAATTCTTCATTAAAATAATTTTCCAGCCAAGCGTGTTGTGCGGTCGTCCATTCATTACGTCGAACAAAGTGAATATTTTCTGTAGCCAATGCCGGAATCAATACGTCATTAAGAATCTGGTATTGTTCACTGACCAGTTGATGCGCATCGGTGGCAATGGCATCGAGTTGTTCATTAATAGTTAAGCCATCTTGGCTTAAGGTTTTAGGGTCAATTTCAGCCATTTGTATCAGGCTGGCCACGCGAACCTCGTAAAACTCATCTAAATTAGAACTGGAAATACACAGGTAATTAAGGCGTTCTAATAGTGGCACGCTGGTATCGCGGGCTTGCGCTAACACGCGCTTATTAAAGGCCAACAAACTTAATTCACGATTAATATAAAATTCAGATTTTTGCAGATCAATAGCGTCGTCTGCTTCGTTCAATAACATCTTATTCTTTATGTCCATTTAGTAAAATATGCACCAGGGATAATCCCTGATATAAAAACATGCCGATCGCTGATTTGTTCAATTTCCAAATCCAAGCCAGCTTGTTTGAGTTGCTGTTTAATTTCTGGCACAGTAAATGCTGCCAACAGCGAGTTGTAAAAATCGTCTTGCAATATTTCAGGTTCGTTTTCCGCATAGGTGTTAACTAACGCGTGTGCCGCTTCCGAGCTATCAGGTCGTAATAAATCCATAATAACGACATGTGTGCCAGGTTTGGCGTACTTTTTTATCACTTGCCATAAGGCTTGTGGGTCGTGCAAATGGTGCAATAAGCTATTGCTGAAAATCAGTTCGTAGCTGGATTGCGGCAGCATAACATCGGGCAACATGCCTAAAATATAGCGTATGCGTCGATTGACATCATCAGGGGTTTGTTGTCTGGCCATAGTAATCATGGCTTCAGACCCATCGACGGCATGAACTTTACTGAGGGTAAAGTGTCTTGCAAAACGGCAACTTATGTCACCAGGGCCACAACCTAAGTCGAGAGCTACGCCGCTAAATGGCGCACCGTTAATAAAATGGCTTAACCGCGTTATAAATTGGCTATGCGGGGCATCAAAATTGGCTTGTGCGTAGCACTGCACTTGGCCTTCGTCTTCCATTAATTCCGGTTCTAACACTCTTTTCATGGTCTGTTCTGCCTTTTTCCCTGTAATCCACCGGTATGCACGGCAATAATGCGCTGGTCTGGTTTAAAGTAACCTTGTTGGATCAGCTCATAAAGCCCGTACAGCATTTTTCCGGTATAAACGGCTTCGAGAGGAATTTTAGTTTGTAATTCAAAATCTTCAATAAACGCCAGTAATGAAGCATTGGTTTTAGCATAACCACCAAAATGATACGCTTGATTTATTTGCCAATTATTACGCGGTTGCAACAATAATGTCGCCACATCAGCATACAAAAAATCAGCATTTTTTAACGCAGAAAAACCCAGTACCGCAATATTATCATTCACCGCACTGGCAATACCCGCCAGTGTTGCACCCGTACCGCAAGGCACACACAGCGTATTGTAAGCCATATTGATTTCGTCGACTAACTCGGCCACACCTTGTAAGGCTAACGTGTGCGCCCCCCCTTCTGGTAGCCAATATTGTTGTGGCTTTAAGTCAGGAAAGCTGTCAAACGTTTTATATTGTCGTAATGCTCTGTATTCTGTGCGCGACACAAATTTTAGCACCATGCCCCAGTGTTGCGCGTCACGTAAAGTGGGCGTTAATACTGAAAGTGGTTCGCCGCGTATGATGCCGACTGTTTGCAAGCCTAATAATTTTCCCGCATATGCCAAGGCATGCAAGTGATTTGAATAAATGCCGCCCATGCTGATCAGCGTATTCATGTCTAAGGACAAAGCGTGTGCCAGACTGTATTTTAGTTTGCGCCATTTATTGCCAGAAATAATGGGGTGTAATAAATCATCACGCTTAATCCATAATTCGATACCCTGCCGATCAAAACAGGGATTATTGAGCTGGGTTAACGGCGATGATCTAAAGTTTTTTTCCAAACTATCAAGTTTCGGCGACATTAATAATGGATTACTTTACAGGTATTTTATAAAAATAATTTCTTGGAGGCAGCATTTTTAGAGTGCAAAGCAGGGTTAGTGCAGTAAATAATCAATCATTAAGCCTAGAAATACCACCATACCAAAGTAATTGTTATTGAGAAAAGCTTTAAAGCACAAGGCTTTGTGGCGATTAAAAATCAATTTTTGCTGATAAACCGATAAACCGGCCGCCACGACAAGCCCGGTATAGTAGGCCGCGCCCAAGTGCGCCATTTGGCCAACGCTTGTTAATAAGCCAATAATAATAATTTGCAATACAGCCATAATATGACGGTCATAAGCACCGAACAAAATAGCGGTTGATTTAACGCCAATTTTTAAATCATCATCTTTATCAATCATCGCATACATAGTGTCATAGACTAACGCCCACAGTACTACGGCACAATACATAACCCAAGCAAGTAGCGGAATACTATTGGTTTGCGCTGAAAATGCCATCGGTACTGCCCAGCCAAAAGCAATACCCAAATAGGCTTGGGGTAATTGGGTGTAGCGCTTCATAAACGGGTAACTGGCTGCCAAAAATGCGGCGACAAAAGACAATAAAATGGTATAAATATTGAGCAATAAAACCAATGCAAACGCAGACAAACACAATGCAACAAAGACCCACAAGGCTTCTTTAGGGCTTACTTTGCCAGCGGCTATCGGGCGCTGTTTGGTGCGTTCTACGTGAGGGTCAAAATCGCGGTCTGCGTAATCATTAATGACACAGCCTGCTGCCCGCATTAATATCACACCCAAACAAATCACGGTTAATACCCGTATATCGGGCTTACCATTGCTGGCCACCCAAAGCGCCCATAATGACGGCCATAATAAAATAAGAGTACCAATAGGTCGGTCAAAACGCGCCAGCAGCCAATATTGTTTACAACGATCTGCAATGTGATCTTTTAATACAGTTGATACCACAGTTTTGTACCTTTTAAAAGCGTTTTTTTATTAAAAATGTTACCATTATACCCATTAATTGTCATGGCCACTTGTCATATGCGTATAAAAATTTACCATAATCCACGGTGCAGTAAGTCACGCCAAACTTTGCAGCTATTAACCGCGCGGGGTATTGATGTTGAGATTATTGAGTATCTGAAGACACCGCCCAGTGTTGACGAATTAGATGATATTTTGCAAAAACTTGGTTTAGAGCCGCGTCAGTTGATGCGTCAAAAACAAGCTGAATATCAACAGAACAATTTGGATGATGTCACGCTGGATAAGCTGTCCTTGCTGGCTTTTATGGTTAAATACCCTGTTTTAATTGAACGCCCTATTGTGGTGGCTAATGGCAAAGCGGCGCTGGGCCGCCCGCCGGAAGCTGTTATTTCTATTTTATAGCTCTTATCGTTATGACCATCAAAATTCTTATTGTGTATTTTTCTCGGCATGGCGCAACAGCGGACATGGCACAGCACATTGCCAGGGGTGTTGAAGCGGTAGCGGGTGCAGAAGCGCTGCTGCGTACTGTACCCGACGTGTCTGCGCTTTGTGAAAAAACCGCTGAACGCATTCCAGCGCACGGCGCTGTTTATGCTACGCTGGATGATCTGGCCAACTGTGATGGCTTGGCGCTGGGTAGCCCTACGCATTTTGGTAATATGGCAGCGCCACTTAAATATTTTATTGATGGCACTACCGAGGTTTGGTTTTCGGGGGCATTAACGGGTAAACCAGCGGGGGTGTTTACGTCAACGGGTAGTTTGCACGGTGGTCAAGAGAGTACCTTGTTATCGATGATGTTGCCGCTGTTACACCACGGTATGCTAGTATTGGGCGTGCCTTATTCTGAGAGTGCTTTACGTGAAACCACTTCTGGCGGTACACCTTACGGGCCAAGCCATTTGTCTTCTGAGCATGGTCAGTTAACCGAACATGAAAAAACCTTGTGTCGTGCCCTGGGTACGCGTCTTGCCAAAACTGCACAGCGTTTAAAACAATCATGAAAAAAATAAATCCAGATTACTATTACTATTTATCGTTGGTCGGATTTTTTGGCTTGTTTGTCTGGCTGATGTTATGGCATACCACATTAGGCGCACAGCCAAGCAAATTTCCGGTGGCATTGATGCTGATCATTACTGTTACGCCATTATTATTACCGATGCGCGGTTTATTAAGCCGCAATAAAAGAAGTTGTGCGTGGGCAGCTTATATTAGCCTGGCGTATTTTATTCACGGTGCGGCAGAAACTTATCTCAATATTAATCAGCGTTTTTATCTGTCATTAGAGGTGTTATTCAGTTTAATGTTGTTTTTTGGCACGACTTTTTACGTGCGCTTTGTTGGGAAACCCCATTAAATGGCCGAACAAATTCCACTGGATTTTGAATTTAGAGCGAACAAAACCTTTGCGGATTTTTTTCCAGCGGCAAATCAAGAAATTGTCAGCCATTTACAGCGTTGTGTAGCCGGAACTGGCGAGCAACAAATTTTTTTATGGGGTTATCACGGTCAAGGTAAAAGTCATTTATTACAAGCGTGCTGCCATGAGATGCAAAAGCGAGGATTGCGATCATTTTATTATGACTTATTGCCTAAGAATCTCACAGATACTGACATTTTTACCGGTCTTGATGACTGTGATTTGGTTTGTCTTGACAACATTGAACACATTGCTGGTAAAGCTGATTGGGAATTGGCTTTTTTTAATTTTTTCAATCGACAGCGCGATTTAGACCGCAAGTTAATATTATCTGCCGCCAGTTTGCCGGCACACATCAATTTGTGTTTGCCGGATTTAAAAACCCGTATCAACTGGGGGTTGACGCTAAAGTTGCAGCCTTTTTCTGACCCCGAACAAATTGCTGCATTGATTTTTAAAGCCGATAAGATGGGCTTTGATCTGTCCACAAGCGCAGGGCATTTCTTGTTGACGCATTACCACCGAGATTTAGAATCTTTATGGGCGCTGTTAGATACCTTGGATCGCGCCTCATTGATTGCTAAACGCAAATTAACCCTGCCTTTTTTAAAGCAAATTTTGAATAACCAAACCGAGCTTGATTAAGGTTTTTAATAACGTGTTTGATTTTAGAATATTGCGACGAGTCATTTAAAGCTAGTAACTTAAAACGGGACAACTTTAAATAAAACCGTTCGTGGTGAGCTTGTCGAACCATGAACCACAAGTCCTTCGACAAGCTCAGGACGAACGGATATCCCATCATAAGTTGGTAACGACTTCTCCGCCATCCCCCGATGATCAATCGGGGATTCTGGTTCTTTTAAGTTCCAGAATCAAGATATAAAGTTGGTAGCCTTTAAAGCCAATAGCTCTGTCAGTTTTTCACATTAATTGTGACAAATTACCATCGGCTATTAATGTGCGGAATAGACTTGTAAAATTCCAACGTCTTCTGCTTTTAATAGGTTACGGAGGTGTGATATGCGGTATTTTAATACTGGTGGGCATGGGCGGTTAATTTTAATACTTTCATTTTTAATCACCGGGTGTGCGGCTAATAGCATGTATCGAACGGCTTATGATACCTGTCAGCTAACCGCTAATGTAGACTGTAACACTCACTCCTTACAGCAGCACACTGACAAAGTAAACGGCACCGAATACTTATTAGGCTTTGTGGAAATTGATGACCAAGGTCAGTGGCGTGATCGCAAACAAATGCAAGCGCTTATTGATACCCTGTATGCGAGCGCTGCCAAACAAAGTGTTTTGATCAATGTTTTTGTCCACGGATGGCATCATAATGCAGCGCCTGGTGACAGCAATATTGAAGGTTTTAAGCAGGTGTTGGCCAGAATCAGTCACGCTGAAAGCAAAAAAATAGACCATAAGCAACAACGCAAAGTGATAGGTGTTTATGTGGGTTGGCGAGGCGAGTCTATTCTTATTCCAGGGATTAAAAATTTGACGTTTTGGGATCGTAAAAATACCGCGCAGGATATTGGTTATTTAGGCATAACGGAATTATTACTAAAGCTGGAAGAAATCGCCAATGTTAGAAACGCCATTGCGCCACCCATAAAAAGCCGTTTGATTGTTATTGGTCATAGCTTTGGTGGTGCGGTGGTTTACAGCGCTACCTCGCAAATTTTAATGAGTCGCTTTGTTGATAGCCAGGCTAATAAAGGTTTTGTTGATACGGCAAAAGGCTTTGGTGATTTAGTTGTGCTACTCAATCCAGCCTTTGAGGCGCTGCGCTATGCCCCCGCCTTTGATTTAGCGCAATCCCGATGCAGTTTTTTTGAAAATCAAACACCAAAATTAGCCATTTTAACCTCCGAAACGGATAATGCGACCGGCGTAGCGTTTCCATTAGGCAGAACACTCAACACTTTTTTTGAATCGCACAGTAAAGTTAATCGAAATGATTGTGGCTATGCCATGACCTTAGATGAAGGTGAGGCTGATCGAAATACCGTAGGGCATTACTTGCCCTTGGTGAGTCATACTTTAACGCCTTTGCGTGGTAAAAATATCGCGCACGTGGTGAGCAATGCCCCTATAAAAAATATTTGGAGCCAGCAAAAATCAGGCGGCTCAACTCAGTTTGGTCAAACAGTACTGACGCATTTGAAAAAAACAGTACCGCGCAGTCCGTATCTTAATATCCGTGTTGATAAGGCCTTAATGGACGGACATAACGACATATTTCGTCCCGAAGTTGATGGTTTTATTGATTTACTGATCCAGATGTCAACTGTCGATTAACTTGTCACAGCTGAAATAATTATGGGAATATTAGAATAATCCTTTTCAAATACCAAGAGTTAGCGCAGTGTTTGACCTGTTTGAGTAAAAATTATGGCAAAATACGCCAAATATACTTACTCTTCAGGCAAAAAATTTAAATGAATAACAAATTAGTCGATGCTTTTAATGCGCGATCCCCCGAAGAACAACTGATTCTACACGCATTAGCGGTTATTTACGCACCAATAGGGCAAACCGCTCTGCAAACGTTGTTAAAAAAAGCCCTTGATTTAAAGCCTGCTATTACGGGTCTTATCGAAAAGAGTTTGCGCGAAAAATTGCTGAAAGCAGGTTTAATCCTCACCCCTTCGGATGGCTGGCAATGCCATCCAGAGATGTGCGAATATTTAATGAAGCGTGCGGTTTTGCAGCCCTGGTTTACGGCACTGGCAACTGCTTTGCTTTCTGAGAATAGATTTTATTATTACGCGGATCGTGACACACTTTTTTACCTTACCAAGCGCTTGCGATTGTTTTTATACCAAGGCAATAGCAAGGGCTTTATGGATGAAACCAGGCGTATTGCTGCCCTGAAGCCACAAGAGTTACCTGTTCTTTTCGAAAGTCTTTTTTTTGCTAATTTTGATGCCGAATGGTTTGCCAGTATAAATAGCAGCATTAGATTCTGTGTGTTGTCTGGTTTTGTTGAAAGCAATATTTGGCTGTTTAACGATACCCGTAAGCACTATCAATTATTAGAAGAATTTTTTGCTGCTGAAAAGCCCGTTGCGTTAGCGGCGGCGCAAAGTATTATTAGTGAGCGTTTATTACGCGGCAATTTGGCTGATGCCGATGACTGGTTAACCGGTGATAATTCATCGGTAAGTTTGAAGCTATTAGCGACTACGCGCTTTTTACAAAACCGTAACGATGACGCTTTGCTGTTGTTTGAAGCCGCACACAAAGCACTTAAAAAAGAAGTCAGTAAGCGCAATGTCAGTTTTACCGGCTTGTATGGCTATTTTTATAGCCTGGCGTTATTTCGCAACCGCAGTGTAAGTAGCATCACACTCCTGAAACAAAATCTGCAAATTACCCTTAAAACAGGCGGCCAAGGTCGGTTTTATTTGCTCAATGTCATTTTGCAAGAAGCGGTTGATATTTATCAAGGCAAACTTCCTGTTGAAAGCAGTGTATATCTGTTTAAAAACAACAACTACGACTATGAGTGTCTGTTTCACGCCTTGCTATTGTATTGGCTGGGCGAAATGGAAACCATGACAGCGGCAAAAAAAGATTTTTTACCCAGTTTGGCCGGATTTTGTGAGCAAGCACACCAACTGGGTTTTGTTTGGTATGCCACAGTCAGTTCTGCGTTGTTACAGCGTTTAGGCTACGAAAGCCATGTGTGTCAAAAAATAGCGGCACAATATGCGGATTCGCCTTTTATTGCCATTCTTGATTTATTGCCGCGTGTAGAAAAATGGCAACGTGCCTTAGAGGCGTTAACCCAGTTAACGGGTGATGCAACTGTTAATAAAGCCCAACCAGAAGTGCGTATGATTTGGGCGTTGTCTTTGGTTAATAATTACATAGCACTGGAACCTAAAGAACAAAAACTGGGTAAAAATGGCCGCTGGAGCAAAGGTCGCCCCATTGCGTTAAAACGCTTATTCCATAATCTGGCTGATTTTGATTATCTGTCCGAATACGATCGTCGTATTTGTGCCCATATTACTTTGGAAAAAGAACGTGATTACTATTATACGAAAGATATTTATGAAATTAGCAGTGAAGCAATTTGGTCAGCTATTGGCCATCCGTATATTTTTTGGCTGAATCAAGAGATACTGGATGCGCCGGTGCAAATTACGACCGCTGAGCCGCAATTGCTGGTAAAAGAGCAAAAGAAAGCGCTGCATATTTCTATTGTCCCCAAAATTACCAGTCAAAAAATCATTGCTCAAAAAACCGCTGACAATGGTTTATTGTTATACAAAATTAGCGACCAACACCGGCAAGTGGCCGAAATTTTAGGCAGTAACGGGTTAATTGTACCTGCCGCTGCACGTCAGCAAGTGATTGACTCCATTGCTTCGATAGCGTCAATGCTGACCGTGCAATCTGATATTGGCGGTACGTCCAGCCATGCTATCAGTGTTGATGTTGACAGCCGTTTGCATATTCATTTACAACCGATGGGCAATGGTTTGCAGATCGAAATTTTTGTGCAACCGTTTAGTGCGGGCGGGCCGTTGTATAAACCCGCTGCCGGTGGTGCCACGGTATTGGCAGAAATTGATGGTAAACAATTGCAAACCCACCGTGATTTTAAGCTGGAAAAAAACTACTTAAAGCGCGTATTGAATGAATGTTCAGAACTTTACGTCGATAAAGATTGCAAATGGCTGTTAGATGATGCTGAGTTTGCGCTAGAGGCTTTATTGCAATTACAAGCTTTAGGTGATTTTGCGGTATTGGAATGGCCGAAAGGCAAAAAAATACACATTAGCCGCGAAGCGGGTTTAAAGCAGGTACAGTTCTCGGTACGTAAAGAAAAAGACTGGTTCAGCATCGAAGGCAGTCTGGAAATTGCTGAGCAAGAAGTGCTGGATATGCAGCGTTTAATGGCGTTATTAAACGGTTCATCCAGCCGGTTTTTAAAATTGGAAGATGGCCAGATTATTGCCTTAACCCGCGAACTGCGTCAACGCCTGGATGATTTGGTCGGTTTGGGTGATGTGCAAAAAGACAAAGTACGTTTTCATCCGTTAGCAGCACAAGCGCTGGACGATATTACCGCCGGTATGCGCATCAGTGCCAGCAAACCGTGGCAAGATCAGCTGAAACGTCTCAACGAAGTCGGTGATTTAAACCCTAAAATACCGTCTACTTTGCAAGGTGAACTGCGCGATTATCAACGTGAGGGTTTTCAGTGGATGACCCGCTTAGCGCATTGGGGTGCCGGCGCGTGTTTGGCGGATGACATGGGCTTAGGTAAAACCATACAAGCGCTGGCGCTGATATTATCGCGTGCGCCTAATGGACCAACGTTGATTATTGCCCCTACTTCGGTGTGCATTAATTGGTTAGAAGAATGCCAGCATTTTGCCCCAACGCTCAATGCGTATCAATTTGGCAGCGGCGATCGTCAAGCCATGCTGGATAATGCCGGCCCGTTTGATTTGGTGGTGTGCAGTTATGGTTTACTGCAATCTGAAGGCGAACGTTTGGCAGAAAAGCGCTGGCATACGCTGGTGGCTGATGAGGCACAAGCCATTAAAAATGCCCTGACCAAACGTTCAAAAGCGGCAATGGCTTTGCAGGCTGATTTTAAGCTGGTGACTACCGGTACGCCGATAGAAAATCATCTGGGTGAGTTGTGGAATTTGTTTAATTTTATTAATCCTGGCCTGTTGGGTACGTTAACCAAATTCAATGAACGCTACGCGCAGGCTATCGAAAATAATCAAGATAAAGTGGTACAGCAACGTCTGAAAAAATTGCTGCGCCCGTTCATTTTACGGCGGCTTAAAAATGACGTGTTAAAAGAATTACCCCCGCGTACCGAGTTAACTTTGCACGTCGAACTCAGTCCAGAAGAACGGACACTGTACGAAGCTTTGCGCCGCAATGCCATGCAAACCATGATGGAACCCACCGGCCAGGCGGGGCATCAGCAGTTAAGAGTGCTGGCTGAAATCATGAAACTGCGCCGTGCCTGCTGTCATCCGCGTTTAGTCATGGAAGAAAGTACGATTGCCAGTTCTAAGCTTGAAGCGTTTGAAGAGCTGGTTGACGAGTTGCTGGCCAATCGTCATAAGGCGTTGGTGTTTAGCCAATTTGTTGGGCATTTAACCTTGATACGTGAGCGTTTGGATAAAAAAGGTATTAGCTACCATTATCTGGATGGTTCGACACCGGTGCCGCAACGCAAACTGGCGATGAATGCGTTTCAGGCCGGTGATGGTGATTTGTTTTTAATTAGTCTGAAAGCTGGGGGGACTGGTTTAAATTTAACGGCGGCTGATTATGTGATTCATATGGATCCGTGGTGGAATCCGGCGGTGGAAGATCAGGCTTCTGATCGAGCGCACCGTATGGGGCAAAAACGCCCAGTCACTATTTACCGTTTAGTGGCTAAAGACACGATTGAAGACAAGATTGTCGAGTTGCACAAGCATAAACGCGATTTGGCCAATAGCTTGCTGGAAGGCGGTGAGGTGAGTGGTAAGATGTCGGTTGAAGACATGATGGCGTTGATTAAAGATATTGATTAACACCTTGCATTCAGCCCAATTTCATATTGGTCAAAATATATTCGACCTATCTGAGGCGCGTAGGTCGGGCAACGGCTTTATCGTTGCCCGACAACCATGTGCGATGAGCAAACAATAAGTACATCCAAAAGTCGCTATTGTATAAAAACACGTAAATGTCGGGCATAAAAAATATGTCCGATCTGCCTACAGCGTTTTCACCGTTCAATAGTTACAGCGTAACCGTTCGCACTGAGGAACGTGCATGAAATAACTTGAACAACTTAAACGCCACCACCGTTCGTGCTGAGCCTGTCGAAGCATGAACTTGCTCAAGTTATTTCGTGCGCGTTCCTGAGCTTGTCGAAGTGTGCCGTTCATGCTTCAACAAGCTCAGTACGAACGGTGGCTGTAACTGTCTTAAGTTGAAAACGCTGTAACTCAAATTTACGCTTTGTTTTCCCCGCCAAATAATTCTAATAAACGCGGTAAAAAATTAGCCAATTCCGCAGACATAATGGCAAAGTCAGTATCGAATTTTGCCGCCGCATCATCAGAATTACCATCGGCAACCTGGTCTTGAATTAAATCCAGAAAGCGTAAACGCTTAATAGATAAAATATCATCAATAACAAACGACAGTCGTTGATCCCAGCTGATGGCCAGTTTAATGACTTCTTTACCGGTATCTAAATGGTTTTTAATTTCCGGTACAAATAAATTATGGCGTTTACAGCGGATACTGCCACCTTCTTCTTCCGGTGAACGTAATTCGCATTCGTCTTCTATAGTAATGTCGTCTGGGAAGTGTTCACTGCTTAGCCATTCGGTCATCACAGCAGTGGGTTTATCAAGGGTGTTAAGTGGTACAGCGGGCAACGAGCCCAAACTTTTACGCAACAAGCTTAGTAAATCTTCGGCTTTTTTGGCAGAAGCACTGTCTACCACTAACCAGCCGCCTTTGGGATCAATATAAGCGTAGGTATTATTGGAGAAAGTGAAAGCTTTCGGTAACAATTCAAAAATCAGCTCATCTTTAATCTCAGTGCGCTCTTTTTTGGATAATTTTCGACCCTCTTTTTCTTCTTTTTCGGCAATTTTATCGGCAGTCATTTCATTAATTACAGACGATGGTAAAACCCGTTCTTCTTTTTTGGCACACAACATGATAAAACCGTTGCTGCTGTGCTGCAGTTGTTGTGCCGATTTACCTAAGGGTGCAGTCCATCCCATGGCGGTTTCTTCGTGTGAGCCACAAGGGCGAAACGCCAGTGCTTCAAGTTTTTGTTCTAATTCTTCAGGGGTAAGAGTGAATGCTTCAGTCAGACGAAAAACGCTAAGATTTTTAAACCACATGGTGTGTTGATACTCTCTGCAAATAAGGGTTGGTTATTATCGCAAATTTAGCATGGCAAGCCGGAAGTAAATTTACTCGATTTAACTATAGCAAAACTTATAAATAACAACGCGTTTTATGGTCTATGGTAAAGTAGATTGTATTTTATGGGGGATGTCCATGTGGCAAAATGTGTTGCTGGGCGCAATAGCGCTATTGATGATTTTCTGGGCAGGGCCTGGTATTAAACACTCGATAGCTCGCAGTAAGCAGGCAAAATCTGATTGGCCTGCGGCGTTATTGCCTTTAGCATTAGTGGTGATATTTGTGGTTTTTTTGATTGCGATGGTTTGAAGAGATGATGGAACAAGAGTATCTGTACGAAGAGCAAGAAGATGAAGTGGAATACTATGCCATTCGGCCAAATAAAACCCTGATTAAAAAAGAGATTGGCATACTTTTTAAATTGGGCGAGGAAATGTCTGCTTTATCGCCAGCACATTTAAAAAGTTTGGAGCTGCCAGAAAAAATTCATAAAGCGGTGGTTGAAGTGTCGGTTATGAAGCTGAATGGCGCACGCAAACGTTTGTTAAAGTTTATTGCCGGCCAGTTGCATAAAATAGACGTTGATCCTATTTTAGAGCGTTTGGCACGTATTAAAACGCAAAGCGCGCATGTGGTGCGCGAGCATCATATTACTGAGCGTTGGCGTGATCGTTTGATTAACGACGGTAACGATGCCATCACTGAATTAATGGATGATTATCCGCAAGCAGATCGGCAAAAATTGCGCCATTTGGTGCGTAACGCGCAAAAAGAAGCAGAGTTGGCTGCGCCGCCTAAATCATCGCGTTTAATTTATCAATATTTGAAAGAACTGTTCATTGGTTCAGAAGACGAGAATAACGACGTTGGTTATGATGAGTTTGAAGAAGACGAGGGCAGTGAAGAGGAGTTAGAAGATTGATATAGGGTGGGCAAATTTTTGCCCACTTTTTGCATTAATACTATGCTTTGTTTTTGGGTTAAAAACCAAGACGTATACCGGCCATAACTTGATGTGCGCCAAGGCCAAATTCGGTTTTGTCGTCACTTAAATAATTGTATTTAACATCAAAGCTTAATCTGTCGGTGTATTTATAATTTAATCCGGCACCGAGTTGATAGGTAAAATCAATGTTATTTTCATACTCGTAAGCATGGCCAAAATAATTTTCTTCAATTAGCCAATGAGAACCGCCCACCCCAGCCATAATAAATGGCGTAAACGGTGTCTGGTTTTTAAAGTCGTAATAGCCGTTTAACAAAAACACAAATTGTTGTTGTGTGGCATTATATTTAACGCTGGGTGTTCCTGTCTCCCACCATGTAAAGTTACTGGTATAGTTAGCATCGTTAGATAAATATTTAAATTCGCCTTCCACACGAAACCGATCCGCTATACGGTAACCTAAAGCGGCACCAACGGTGACCCCCGGATCATAGTTCATAAAACTATTGCCCATATCAACAAAATAAGCACCGGCATTCAATTGCACATAAGCGTTGTGTTCATCGGCTAACACACCAGATGATAATAAATAACACAGTGGGAGTACGCCAAAACAGGTTGGTTTTTTTAACAACATGATAATAATCCCGAAAGCTAATAATAGTTTTTTGCTAGCTATTTTCGTGATGAATAATAGTGATAGCGCGGTATTATTGCACTTGAAACTGAACGAAACCTGAATAAAAATAAAATAATTGAACAACTTTATTTTATTTTTTACAATTTTGTGTTCTGTGATGAAGCAAGTTATTGTTTCAGCACAGCAAGGCGATTGGCTGAAAGAACTATGCGCTGACTTTATTTTTTAACACCATGTTACTCAAAGCAGGCAACACAATAAACCTTACACTATAATTCAAAAATACCCATAGTAATAATCGCTTCGTGCTGGCAATGCCTTGAATAGGATCACGGTCAGGTTTTAACGCCGAAAAGGTTTGTGTTACTCGATCTTCAAGTTTTTAAGCTTAGAAAAACGCCAAGAAACCGAGTAAGCTAATCAGTGATAGGATTCAACGTATTTCAGCACTATATTGATGTCCGAGCCGGCACAGTTTATAAAAACCTTTGTAACTGAATTAAATGAGGTATTAGGAAAGCTAAAATCCAATGCCAAACTGACGGAAATACAAAGTGACTGGTTAGGATTATGTTTAACTAGGATCTTGCTGACCAACACCGTGTGTTGGGCAAAGTTTCAGCGAGCGTGCTTAGGCACCTATAAAATTGCAGCACTTTCGTGGATGTTTCGTGATGCCAAGATTGCTTGGGATTATATGCTGATGGCCAGTGTAACAATGGTTCTTGAACAACACGGGATCACTGAAGGGGTACTGGTTCTTGATGAATCCGACCGAGCGCGTTCAAAGCGAACAAAGCGCCTTTATACTCGATCTTCAAGTTTTTAAATTTTAACTATCGAAAATCAGCCCGCAGTTCTGCACCGTAGGGAAGCTGTTGGTTGCATGCGGCCTAAATTTCGTCCAATCATATGTTTACCAGAAGGCATCAACTGAAAAACATCGCCAATCAGTTCCGCTAATTCCTTGAGTTTATCCGTTGGATTGTGGTGCTCCAGTATTGTCTTGATAAGCTCCAGCAGCACATCCATTTGAGATTTTCTTTGCAGACAGCCGGTTCGGACATCAACATAGTGCTGAAATACGTTGAATCCTATCACGGATTAGCTTACTCGGTTTCTTGGCTTTTTTCTAAGCTTAAAAACTTGAAGATCGAGTAAATAACAAGGAGGAGCGATGTGTTTAAGTTCAAAAATACGTCTTATTTGATGCAGCGGCGCGAATAACGCCGCTGCAGGATACTTAGGCGACTGCCGCTATGTGTTAAGGCAGTATGTCATAGAAGGTTTTGACGGGTGTGGGAAGCCCTGCTGAACCTACGGCCGGTATGTTCAAAACTTCATCTTGTGCCAAGGTTGGGTTGATGTTGTTGCCGGGCGACACAGACCAATCGTTACCTACATGGCCATTAGGTATCGTTAGGGATGGATGGTCAAACGGCGCTCTTTCATAGGCAACACGGTTGTCGGTCAGGGTTTTTAAGAAAGCCACTAAGGCTGATTTTTCAGCTGCGCTTAAGCCTAATGGTTTAATATCTGGATGTTTCTCCAGGTTATTAAAGTTGCCGCCACGGTTATAAAAATCAACCACTTGTTCCAGTGTTGACAGACTGCCGTTATGCATATAAGGGCCTGTTAAGGCGATATTACGCAAGGTAGGTGTCTTGAAAGAGCCAGCAACCGCCAGTGGATCATTTGATTTGAGTGATGAGTCTGAACAGGACAGCACAGAATAAGGTACTTCAAAGCGGCAAGAATTAGTATTGAACTTGTCGACAAAAATGCCCGATTTGTATTGCGCTGAGAATGACAGCGGGTTGTTCCAAGGATCTGTGCCGCCTAAGCCAATATCGTAGTTGGTGGGGACAACACCCAAATTATAAAATCCGATGTCATAAAGTGCAGTAGGGATGTTTTTCATGCTCATCCGTTCAATAAGCTGTGTGTTGTTCGTTAAATTAGCGGCACTGGTTAAAACAGGGCCTTTGTGGCATGTGGAACATTCGCCTTTGCCGTCAAAAACATCATGGCCGAGTTTTTCTTCCGATGTCAGAGACAAGCTACCTTCCTTCCATTTATCAAATTTTGTGTCATCAGATACCAATGTTGCTTCATAAAGCTGTACTGCCAAGCCAAAGAACATGGGGAAATTGGCCTCCATTTGGGTGTAAGCTGTGCCGCCTTGAGCAGGTGTACCGCATGTGGTGCAGGTGGCGTTCCAATAGGCTGGGTTAAACGCACTTTGGACTAAATTGGCGTAAGTGGTGTTGGAGGCAATCAAGCTAGCTAATACACCGTCTTGGCTGTGGATGGTTTGGTTAGCCAATGGTTTTCTTGCCAACACTTTCCTGCCCACGCCAGCAAACTCACGTTGTGCGCAAGACATTTCCAGTGTGTTTAATACTGGCCCTACCGCTTGCGAAGCTAACGAGGAGTTGATCAAGTTAAGTGGCCGTTTGACGATGCCGCCGCTATTGATGAATACGCCAGCTGATTTGTCACGCAAGCCAAAGGGAGATACGCCGTTGAACACGTTGTTGGCACGGCCATCCCAGAAATTGCGGAAGTTATACACCGCGTTAATGGTGGTAGGAGTGTTGCGCGGTTCAACTAACCGAACAGGTACGCTACCGACATTGTTAAAGTCGTTATTGGCATTGGTTGTACAGGTGTCGTTGTTGCCAGATGAGAAACTGCTAAATGTACGGTCAAATACGCCGGATGAACTGACCGAGTCATCGTTAGATGGGTTGAACGGAAAATCAGCCCTCTTTAATGTGTAGTTGGGGCCGCTTCTCGGTGCGCCTGATGCTGTTGGCTCAAAGGTAAAGTTGCTATGGGTAAAGCCTGGGTTAACCATATTCTTTATACGGAAATCCACACCGGCATGGAAATGGCAACTGGCGCATGACATGCCGTCACTGCCGATGGCCTGATCCCAGAACAGGGCTTTACCTAACTTAATGGCCTCTGATTTGTTGACAACCACCGGCGTGATAATATCGTTGCGGGAACTGTCCGAAGTTAACAAACCCGGCACTTTTGGCGAGCTTACACCTTTAAGTGATGTTGGCGAATCGAATTCAAGATACCATTTTTGGTTATCTCCACCCCAGTATCCCCATTGATGTATCTTTCCACCTGATTGGGTACTGAGTCCACTAACATCTATTACTTTACCGCTGTGTTCGGCAAAAAATGCGTAGCTACCATTTCCGGTATCAACGACTTTAAATTGCTGGCTTAACGAACCATTACATTGGTATTGGTTAATTTGAGCGCCATCGGCGGTGGAGTTTGCGTAACTCGATGTCGTTGTCGTGGTAGGTACCCAAAATAATCCTAACAATCCACCCCAACCCCAAGTTGTGGTTGTGGTAGTAACTAATTTACCATCCACATCCAAGCACTTATTGCTCACACCAACAACTAAGTTGTAAGTATCGGGTTTGCCCGCAACAGGATTAAAATTAAGCTCTTGCGCTGGAGTGCCAGTGCATTGGTTTTGTTGCATCGGGTTGCTATTGGCTGTTGAACTGTTTTGATTGGTTAAACATAAGCCACTGTGTACAGCGCGTAATACGGCCTTAAAATTGCCATTGGGTAAAGCGCCGGGTATTTCTAACCGGACATTGTCTATCATACCGCCAAAGCTGTCATCATCACCTGCTTGTTCACGGAATTCCAGGCGGTCACTACCGCCAGAACCTTGCACTTCAAATGTATGCTTTGTAAAAGTGGTGGATGCAGGGTCTATGGTGGCAATGCGTGCCCCCCGCCACCATACTTCCACGGTGTTGGAGGCTAAAGATATGCCGCTACGCGCTGCAACATCAACTGATAACAGGTAATTTTGTTGGGCGGCTGTCGCCACCATCTGGTAAAAGCCGGTATTAACACCTCGCACATTGCTATCTAGTTCAACAACTTGTGCGTTGGTTGCGCCATTCACACCAAAAGTAGATGGATTGCCTATCTCGATCTGGTCACCGACACCCGTCCAGCCTGTAATGTTGGTAAAAAAGTACCCTCCCGCTGCACCATTTATGGAAGGGGCTTCAAAACTACCATTAACAATTAAGTTGGCTGCATACCCTATGTTAGTTGTGGCATATAGAAATACGGCCAGTAATTTATGTTTCGGTAAAGTAACTATTTTGGTTGGGTTAGCCGTTTTCTTATGTATTTTTGCTCTATTAATAACCGCGAGTTGTTTTTTTAAAGTATCTGTTTTCATGGGTATAATCCATTTATCTATTTTTTAGGCGCAGCAATGCACAACAAGCTGGTTGTTATCAGCTCGTTCCATGTAGTGCTAGATGCCCGGGCTTGGTTTATGGGGCGGCAGCCTGGCTAAAGGCAATAGTTGGGCTATTGCCGTACCGGCATTGTGAATAGTTAGGTTTTCATGGTGGCTCTCTGTATTGGGTTAAATAACAACAACACGGACTACACTGATAAGGCGGATTGGCTTTTTTAGGATGGGCTAGATTTGAATTGGCAATGGCTTTGCCAACAAATTATATTCCCGCCTCCAATGCGGTTTTTCAGTGACATCCGTGTTTTCACAGCAAATAACTAGCATTTAACATGCCATTAGTTATATTAATATTTTTTTTATGTAACCAACTGATTTGGTATTAAAAATAATTTTCTCGCGGCTTGTTTTTTTGGGATGCTAAGTGGGAATTTCTAAGATATTCCCCTTGTAGTACGGAAAAATGTCACGATTTGTCAAAACAAGTCATAACGAAGAAAGATAGGCGGACTTTAAGTCGGCTAAATCCATTTTTTTCAATTAATTGATTATTAATGGTTTAATTTCTTATGGTGCAGGAAAATACCGGTGGTTTAGATGAGGACAAGGCGGTGCAATAAATATTTACAAGAGTTGGATAAGCTTTTTTCCATTTTATGGAATGAACAAGCGCGTTTTTTCGTAAGCCTCATGTTGTAAATAAAGCTGGCTGCAATTTTCTTTGTCTAGCAAAGCTAACAAGTTGTTACTTATACTTATATGCGAGGGAGAGTTATCAAAATACAGAAAAGTTTACTTAAAAATTAGGAGGCCTAATGGTGCTTGCAAAAAAAATTGAGGCAATGGTAAAGCATTGCTTATTTTCTAATTAATTCTACCTGTTGCCCCTGTAAACAGCGGCTGATAATTAAAGTAAAAAAAAATGACGCTAATTAATCATAGGTAAACCCCCAGCTCTGCTGGGTGACTCACAAAGTTTGACAATTACGGGAATCAATTGAGAATTACGTTATAGGCGAAATGTTTAAGACGCTGCGAGACAGGAGTTGAGTAGTCCCCAGAAGCGATAGGTGCATGTGTTTTCACGAAGCGAAGCGTAGCGTGGTGAAAATGCAGGCTTTCCGACATCGCGTCGAGTCATTTGCGTACCAAAGTTTTAGACCCGCTTTTTAGGGTCTAAAACGAGAGAAACGAGGACGACTGGGACAGCCGAAGGCATTAGTAGTCGCGTAATTTTTGCTGATTTTTCGAGCAGGATCCCTGAAAAATCTTTCGCAAAAATAGCGACTCCCTTCCTCGGTTTCTTGGCGTTTTTCTAAGCTTAAAAACTTGAAGATCGAGTTAATATCAACCAAAAAACGATACGACTGGAAACGGGACTAACATTTCAATTGCTTAGAAGCCATCCCAGTACCGATAACCCTGGCTTTAATCTTGGCGAAAGCGGTGTCCCGTCCCGTGGAGGTGTCATCCTCAAACGGTGAAAACCCACAGTCATCCGTTGTTCCTAATTGATCAACAGGGATATACTCTGCCGCCATCAGGATACGGTCGCGCACTTGTTCCGGCTCTTCCACGTCAGGGTTAATCACGTCAATCACACCGACATAAATCCGTTGCCCCGGTTTGATATGGTTTTTGATAACAGCTAACACCCGCTCAGGCTGTTTTTCGCTGGCCAATTGCATGTAAAAATTTGCCGCGTTCAGCTGGAACAAATCGGGTATCAGGTCGGCATAATCGACATCGGCACTGTGGGTGGAATCGTGATCGCCGCCGGGGCAGGTATGCACCCCGATGCGTTGACGTTCATCCGGTGTAAAATGTGCCAATACCCGATTGTTTAACTGAATAAAATGCTGGAGTAAGGCTTTGCTGTTATCCAGTTTGACCGACAAACGGCCTTCAGTGAAATCAATCTGGACACGGTAAGCGCCGGCATCAAAGCAGCTACGGATATCCGAGACAGTCTCGCTGACCAAGTCATCCAAAAACTGGGTTTGTGAATAATCAGGCATGCCTTCGGCCGGATATAAAAGGCTGAGTGCCGATGCTGAAATCACCGCTTGTTTAATCGGGTTATGGGCATAACGCTTGGCGGCTTTGACGTAAGTGCCGGCATGGATGCCATATTTAAACGGGCCGCTAGTTAATTTCGGCAATTGGCGGGTGTGGCCATCTTCAAAAGGAATGCTAATTCCATCCGCTGCAATATTGTTAAGATTAACCAGCGGATAGGTAGCAAAACTGGATTTGGTTTGTTCGCCGTCTGAAATAACTGGTGAACCGGTCGCTTCCAGGCGGGCAATGGTATCCTTAAGTGCTGCGTCATAATAGCCATCAAGCTGGTCTTGGGATAGCTTGCCTGAGCGAAATTGCTCAATGGCTGTCAATAATTCAGGAGGACGGGGAATGCTGCCGATAGTTTCCGTGGGTAATGTCATGTCGTTGTCCTGTCTGTATTGTTCTAAAGGATATTGGTGGCTATACGGGTAAAATATCTTTCATCAATGTTAATTTATTTACGTTAAAATAGGCGTATGTCACCGAAATTTTTGCTGAATATGGCAAACCTATTTTTTAATAATCTTACATTAATGTCATATAATGTCAACTCGTGAGCGGCTCCCGAAAAAATCTGAGCGTGAAGTTTTGAAAATTGGCGAAATGGCCGAAGAGCTTGGCACGACAGCCAGGACTATCCGCCTCTATGAGGAATTGGGGTTGATAGCGCCTGAACGCACCGAAGGCGGCACCCGACTGTATGCCAAGAAAGACTTAAAACGCATGGCAACGGCCTTGCAATTAAGTCGGGTGGGCATTGATTTGGATTCCATCCAAAAGCTGGCCCAGACACGAGCCTGTTATCCATCAGGCCAGGCGGCTTGTGCGGCTATGTCCCCTTTATTAAATCAACTAAAGGGGCGTATCAGCAGTTTAATGGGTGATTTGGAAAAATTGGAACTCGACCTGGAACGCGCCGACATGCTGATCCGTCAATGCAACGATTGCCCCAATCGGCCAAACCGAACCGATTGCCCCCATTGTCCTGTGGAAAAAAACGTCGATTTATCTGACATTGCGCGTTTGGTTTGGGATCCAAAGACCCCCTAAAATCCTGTTTACTTTGTAAGGACTACTGGCTAACCCATTGGGTCATTATGAACGATGGCATTTTCAATAGCATGAGCAATGTCGTTGGCTAGAGCTTCACTTTTAACCGCACGCGCCAAAGTAACACCACCTATCAGCATAGCCAGGTTAGCCAGTGTTTTTTCATGGGTGTTATGGCCAGTGGTCTGCCCAGAATTTTGATTAGCGATATCCAGAACCTTGAGTAATTCGGCTTCAAATACGCCGCGAATAGCTTCATCAGAACGCCCCACTTCCGGTGTCAAGGTTTGTAAGGGACAGCTTTCTGACAGGTCACAGTTACGCATCTGGTTCATATAAACGTTGGCGAATGCTTGCCACCAGCTTTCGCCGTATTGCTGTTGTAAACCGCTGATAGCCAAGCGTGCGTCATTTAAGCCAGCCACTATCGCCGCTTCGAAAGCCGCTTGTTTGGAAGCAAAATGCCCATAAAAAGCCCCTGAGGTGACCCCCGCTTCTTTGGCTAAGCCATCCACACCAATGCCACTGTAACCGTCTTTTTTAAAACAGCGCCCCGCCGCCGCGATAATTTTTTCGCGTGTCTGTTCTTTTTGGTCTTGCTTGTATCTCACCATCACTTCACCTCGCTGCCCCTATACAAAGCATTATATCAAAAAATAACGCTCGTTATGCTTGACAATATAACGATCGTTATGTAAATATATCACGGTCGTTATATAAAGAGCTATCTACTTTTCCAGTATTTAACTTCAACCCATTAAAAATAATATTTTTTTCACAGGAGTAACCTTATGTCATTAACTATGTACCAAGCCTCAATCCCTTCTTTTGTGCGACTGCTGGGTAATTTATCCACCATACTCGATAAAGCTGCGGTCCATGCCGAAGCCAAAAAAATTGATCCGGCCATCTTTGTCAACGCACGTTTGGCAGCGGATATGTATCCTTTAAGCCGTCAAATACAAATTGCCACCGATATCGTCAAAGGTTGCGCCGCCCGTTTGGCAGGTATTGAAGTACCCAGCTATGCCGATAACGAAACCACGTTTGCCGAGTTGCAGACACGTATCGCCAAAACCGTGGCCTTTTTGCACAGTGTCAGTGCTGCACAAATCGATGGCAGTGAAGAGCGCAAAATCACCCTGAAATTGGGCAGCCGTGAAGTCAGCTTTTTAGGCCAGGCGTATTTGCTGGATTTTGTGTACCCTAATTTCTATTTTCACATTACCACCACCTATGCCATCTTGCGACATAATGGTGTGGAAATAGGCAAAATGGATTTTTTAGGCGGCTAATAAGTTCACTGCTATTAAGTTAAGGATTCCGATTACCAAACGGTAGAATCAAGAATAAGGGTGGGCACATGTTTTTTGTGCCCACGCGGGGCAATATAGTAATAAATACTCGATGTTCAAGTTTTTAGCCAGGTAGGGTGGGCAACGCTTTTTTGCCCACCCAATGTATTTGCAGAAACGGAGAATGATATTTTTTGTATCCACGCGGAACATTCGTGGCTTTTATGGTTTGTATTCTGCGACTGTCAATCAGCAAGGTAGCCTGGATGAAGTTTGCGGAATCCAGGCTTTTGACTGGGCTTATTTTTTACCATAAGTACTATCGTGATCGGGTGCAATGGTTAACAAGCGCAGAAAATCACCTTCACGATAAGCCGTTGCCCTGCGGCTCTTGGTAATGCGCAACGAATACAATGCGTTGATGCCTTCGGGTGGATTAACGCTAACAATTTTTTCCCACTTAATACCATTGTCCCGATAAACCTGGTGCCAAGTGAGTTGCCTTAATTTGTTTAAGGTATCCAGAACAGCAAGCCGCTCTGTTTTTTGCAAAGCAAACAAGTTTTCTTGAAAAACAGGATTATTGAGATCAAGGCGCACCTTGTTTTCGTCGCGTGTACCGGTTTTCATTTGAGCTGTTCTAATACAGCGTCCAAGTCGGTATCACTGGCCGGATTGGCTTGCGCCCAGTTCAGTGCTTGCTGCAAATCTGCTGCTGATTTAGGTTGTTGCAACCAGCGCTCATTGTCCGGAATAACCGTTGCGGTACGAATCAGCCAAACGCCTTGTTCTTGTTCTTCGACTAATACCTGCTTTCCTGCATATTGCTTGCCTAAGGATATTTGCCCATTGGCCCCAATGGTTTTGATGTTCGGTTGCGATACAGTTGTCGCCATAGTAATCCCCATACGGATAAACGCACTACTGCACTATAGCACTATTTTATTAAAGTGAGCAAGGTAGCTTGGATGGGGCTGTTGGGAGCCAGGTAGCCAGGTAGGGTGGGCACATGCTGTTCGTGCCCACGCGGAACAATGCGGTGATGCTTTTGGTGGGAAAAATTGCCTGCCCACCCTACATTTGACGGCTTTTGTTATAATCAAAATCCGTCTTGGCTGATCAATTTTGATATGTCACGTTATCGACGCGCCGATATTCCGGGTGCAGCCCAGTAGAGTGGGCAACGCTTTTTTGCCCACCCAATGCATCGACAAAAACTGGGGATGGTATTTTTTGTATCCACGCGGAACATTCGTGGCTTTTATGGTTTGTATTATACTGCTGTCAATCAGGCTCGGCCAAAATTGACCGGATTGTCTCTATTGTTGTCAGCGAGGTAGCCTGAATGGAGCTTGCGAAATCTATACACCTAATTGCAGAAAATAAGTGTATTATAGCGACAAGTAAACATCGGAGAACGTTATGGACACTACTTGCATTCGTACCAATATTGTATTGGATAAACAACTGTTGGATGCTGCCTTGCAATCTACCGGCATAAAAACACGCCGTGAACTCATTGAATATGCGTTACGTGAACTGGTGCGCCACAAACAGCAACGTAGATTATTGAGCCTTAAAGGCACTATTCAATGGGACGGTGACTTGGATACACTGCGAGCAGCAGAATGACACTTGTTGATACCAGTGTGTGGATTGATTTCTTTGGGGGGCGTGAGTTGCCACATGTGCAAATACTAGAGCATCTGCTGCAAACCGATGCGGATTTAGCCTTATGTGGCATTGTGCTGACCGAAGTATTGCAGGGCATCTCCAACGACAAACAGCACAAAACCGTTAAAGACTACCTAGCTCCGTTGATTCAACTAGACATTCACGAAGCCATTTGGCTGTCTGCGGCGGATATTTACCGCAGCTTGCGAAAACAAGGCATTACCATCCGCAAAACCAATGATTGTGTTATTGCCGCCACTGCCTTGTATTATCAGTGTTATTTACTACACAACGATAAGGATTTTGACGCTATTCAACAACATTACCCACTGCAAACGCAGTGCTTGCCCTCGCATTGATGAAACTTGTAGCGAGGTAGCCTGGATGGAGCTTGCGGAATCCAGGTTTATTTTTATAACAGCTAATTTTGCTACAAAATAAAATTGTACTCATTAGTTGAATCCACCATTCTATTTTTATCAGAAATTTTTACAATTTCTGACGTAGTAAGACAAGTAACTATTTTGTCATGAGAAAGAAGATAGACGGGTAATTTACGCGTTGACTTTATTTTTTAACACCACTTTACTCAAAGCCGGCAACACAATAAACGTACACACCATAATCCAAAAAATACCCATAGTAATAATCAGCCCCATGCTGGCAATACCTTGATGCGGCGAAAATGCCAAACCGGCAAAGCTGGATGCGGTGGTTAATGCGCCATAAAACATCGCTCTGGCGGTGCTGGATTGATAAATATTTTGTGTATCGGACAGCGAATGATGCAGTTTTTCCACCATATGAATGCCATTATCAACGCCTAACCCTAATAATAACGGTAGCGCAATAATATTGGCGAAGTTAATCGGGGTATGCGTGAGTACCGTACTGGCCATCGTTAATAAACCTGCTAATAATAACGGTGTCATCACTAACAGCGTATCAATTACATTGCGACGAATTACATACAACAGCAACGCAATGGTTACTAATGCAATGACAATGGCTTGTTGAAATGCGGCTATCACTTCTTTCATCGACTCCCAATACATAATCGGTAAATCCGTGGTTTCGGGCGCGATTGCTTGTACATCGGTAATAAATTGCTGAAGATTGCTTAGGTCATTTAAATCTTTTTTAGGAAATATCTGAATTCGATACCAACCTTCCTTGCTTAACCAGCGGTCTTTAATATCCAGTGGTAAATCGTTTAATGTCACTTCACTGGCTTTAAAGCTGGTAAAAAGATCATTCATCACGTTAGGTAGCGTACCTAATAAAGCCGTTTGTATATTTTCAATGAAATCACGACGACTGGGTTCTTGGCGTGTGTCCAGTTCCAGCAGCATATCTTGTAATTCTTTTTTAAATGTACTGAAAGATTGTATTTCGCGGGCATCGGTTTTCGTGGGTAATGCCAGTTCAATGGCTTTTATTAAATGGGTAATACCCGGAATAGGATCAAGGTCAGGTTTTAACGCCGGAAAGGTTTGTGTTGTGCCCAAAGTTAGCGTCATGTCTTCAATAGTTAATAACTTGTTTTCTTGATCGGTAGGTATAAAATCAAACAGACTGATGGTTTTGTCCACGGATGCAATCGTCGCTAATTGCTGCTGTAAGGCTTTGGCTTTGGCTTCATTTTTTGCCAAAATGGTTAACGTCATCGGGGTGGTTTCTTTGTCTTTGGTTAGCTCTTTGAAGGCGATGACGGATTCGGTATTGGGATCGCGTAAATTAATGGGGTTAAAGTCAGTTTGCACTTTAAACACCAAAGCGATAGATATGGCTGCGACAGTTGCGGTGATAATGACTATCGGTTTAGCGTAATGCAATGTTGCTGTGGCGATTTTTTCGGCTAATGTGCTAATCAGGGCTTTATCGGTAAGCGTTTGTACGGGCATGGCCATAGGAATAACTTTTAATAAAGCCGGTAACACGATGAGAGTAACTAACAGGCAAATAAACAGGCTGGTACCTGCCAGTAAGCCTAATTCAGATACGCCTTTGTAATCGGTTGGAATAAACGCATACAAGCCAATAGCGGTAGTACCCGCGCATAAAATTAAAGACGGACTGGTAGACATTAAGGTGCTGTAAACTGCTCGGCTTCGATCGACATGGTGGTTTAGGTTGTCACGGTAGCGCAGGCAAAAATGGATGGCGTATTCTACGCCTAGTCCCATATTGGAGACCGCAAAAGCGACTGAGATTAAATTTAATTCCTTAACAGAAAATGCCGCAAACGCACCACAAAACACCATGCCTAAAGCCAAAGTCAGTAAAGTGGCAATGGTAAATATAATGGATTTATAGGCGATTAATAAAATAATGCATACCAAGACAATTGAGAAGATACTGGCCGTAAACGTACCGGCACTCATGCCAGATAGTTCATCGTCTTCAAGGCCTACTTCGCCAGTAATCCAGACTTTGACATTGGGTAAACTGGGATCCTGTATTTGTGCAATCGATTGCCGAATGGAGTTAATCGCCAGCTCAGCAGGGCGAATTTGCGTGTAATCAAAAGTGGGTAAAATAATAATAAAGCCCTTGGTAGAGAGCGGTGTTTTGAGTTTTTTCTCGGCAATTAATGCCTGCCAAGACAATAAGCTGGTGTGGCCATTGACTGATTTATGCAGTACCGAAGAGACTTTATCAACCAAGGCCGCTAAATCGGTTGGTAAATTTTGGTTCTTATCGGTAGAGGTGAGTGCATCTTCAAAAATAGAAAAAAAGCCGGTTAAATTAGGCTGTTGGGTAATGCGACCAATAAAGGGTTGCGCCTGTGATAAGTTGCTGGCAATGGTTTGTAAATCGTCGTTGTCTAGGTAAAGTAGGCCGTTTTGGTTGAAAAATGCATTGTCGTTAGGAATGTAAACACTTTGAATAGTGTGTTTGTCGGTACTGAGTAAGCGACCTAGTCGTTTGGTGGCGGCTTTGGTTAATTCCGGCGTGTCCGATTCCACTACCAGCAATAAAGTGTGCATGTCTTGCGAAAAAGCTTTTTCAAAATTACGTCGGTTTTGTTGAAACGGTGCATCAGGGGCGATGAGTTCAGCGGTGTCGGTATTAATACTTAAATTATTGGCCGTGTACTGTATCGCAAAAAAAGTCAGCAGCGCCATTATCAGCAGTACAACGACTGGACTACGGAGCATCCAGTTTACCCATAAGGAAAGTAGCGTGCGAAAGTCAGTTTTTAGCGGCATAGCGTATGTTCACTTGATGAAAGAGTAAAATTATAAACAGGGGAGGGCGCAAGAGTTATTTATCAAAATAACTCATCACCTAACGGCACTGTAATGGAATTAAGCCATGATCTTAGGCCATTTGGCAATCAGCGAGTTGAGCCTTAATGGCATTAGGGTATTTGTTAGCATCGGGCAGGAAATCACGCTGTGTTTATTTTCGAGTACAGGATTTTAACAATACAGCGGCAGTTTTTCCCTGTAACTTTAATTGTTTTACCGCAGTGCCATCTATTGTGTGCAAATCGCCTTCAAGGGTGACGGTTTTTTCAGGCAATTGAGGTTGATTCAGTAATACTTGGCCACATTCAAAATCTCGACGCAATAGACCTTGCCACGAGTAACGTGGCTTCAGTGCTTTGCCTAAGTTTAGTGCATAACCTGGCCACCAATGGTCTGGTGTTGTCCAGTCGGGGTGATTGCTGCTAATGAAATCATTACCGTTACTGATCAATAGCGCGGTAGCAAGACCGTATTCGCGTTCAGTGGCCGTTGTGCCAAAATCCATTAAAATGCTACCAGCACCTTGTTGGTGTACGTAATCTAGGTAGTGCAAAAATGTTTCGTAACCCCACCTGTCGTTACCTGCTGTTAAGCCGCTGTCATTACCAGCACGTTCAATGTTAATATAGTCGGCTGCTTTTATTTGACGGTTGATAAAAGGATTTTCTGTGGTCATGGTATCGGCATACCAAATGGCGTTATGGGCGATTTTAGCAGATGGGAAAGCACGACGAATTTCCTCCATAAATTCTGTAAAATAACGCTGCCAATCGGTCAGTGTCATGGGTTTATTCGTTAGTCTATCCATAGGTATGCGATGTATTTCATTGTTATCACTTACGCGCCATGTTAAATTAACATCATCTATCCAAACACCTTGATAACCTTTTGCTAAGGCAGTGCGAATTTCTTCGATTTTATATTTTTTAAAGTCAGGATTACTGAAGTCTCCCACAAATTGCTCACATTTTCCATGACATTCCCACGGGATATAGAGCCTATTTTTTTGGGCATCTTGCATAATCCATTCAGGGTGTTTTTGAGCGATGTCACTGTTGACGTAAATGGCGTAGCTGTCGATATAAAACCAGGCGTTAGGATACCAAGATAGTCGGGTATCAAAGTACGGTGTGTACGTTAATATGCCTTGATAGTGGCTTTGCATCCATTGCTGCTGCTTGGCATCAGGCTTTGTTGTATAGCTGTCAAATGCAGTATTGGCATGTTTAAAAAATCCGACTTTACCCGCGATAGCATGTGTATCTTCGTAGGAACATGCGCTGCTGCCAAACAAAAATAATACGCATAAAAAATACGGCGAAATACGCAAATATTTTTTTACGGAGAGTGGCAAAAAATTTATTTTCATGACGATGGGTAGACTAATAATGTAGCGTTTTTATTAAGAATGCCTTTGGTTTTTACAGTGGAAACCCCGAAAAAACACACAGCATTACAATAGCCAAATCTCTTTAATATCATAGGTGATTATACCTATTGATAGGATACTATAAATTGATTAGTCTACTACCGAAGCTTGATAAAACTATGTGAATTTTTAAAAAGAGATGTTCGATTAAGCACACTAAATGCGGTTAAGCTTAAGCGAATTTATGGGGACACATTACTGTTTTTTGTTTCAATGTCTTTCAATGAAAAAAATTGGAAATTATTGCAACAAGGCTTTATGCTTACACTATTAAACATTTTTTTAGTTAAAAATAACGCTAAAATACTTAAAAATATGACGTATAGCAATGTAAAGTAAAGTAATATTTGGTAATATGATTAATTAATAAGAAATGTGGTAAAAAAACAATATAGTCGAGTTTTTTTTTACAGTCTAAAGTGTTGGCTGGTTACATGGCTTTGCTGTTGTTTTTGCCGCTGACTTAGGATGTTTATATCTTTTAATAGGGTTTAATACAGTTTTGCTGTCTTAGTTATCTAAGTGGTTTTAAAACGACAGCACTGTTCTTTCGGCTTAAATGCGCGTGCATGCCGAATAAAAATGGTTTTAATTTCAAAATATTACGTTTACGATAATGATCAGTAAGGTTACACACATTGATTGAATGCGGTATTTGCATTTACTGGATATGCATAAACTAATAACAACGAATTCAGAATTTAGGAGTTTTTAAATGAATAATGAGTCAGTGCAATCTGAATCAATCAATGTAAGAAGTTTCTTCGCTACCCCGTCGGCTTCTGACGGTATTAGTATTCGGCAAATTTTTGCTGTGATATGGCGTAGAAAATGGCTAATTTTAGCTATTGTTTTGGGATTAAGCACCTTAGTTGCAGCAATCCTTTGGAATATTGCGCCGCTTTATACGGGGGAGGCGCAAATGATGATTGAAAATCGAGGGCGTAACATCACCAAAATGGATGCCAGCGTACCGACCTTATCAGCAGATGCGGAAACCATTGCCGGTGAAATACAGATTCTTCGGTCACCGGATTTGGCGCGTGAAGTTATCAGAGAGCTTAATCTTGATCAGGATCCTGAATTTAACAAAATATCTGTTGATGATGACGATGACGGCGCTCAAGATGTCACACTGTCTAGCACGGTTAGTAGAAATGAAGAAAATAGCGGCAAACTGTTTGCGCCAGAGGAAAAAATTCTTGAAAATATTGTTGATTCTTCAGGGGTATCTGAAAAACAGTACCAATCTGAATTACGTTGGACACAAATTATTGACAATTTTTTAAAACACTTAGATGTACAGCAACAAAAAGAATCGCGTGTTGTTACTATCAAATTTACGTCACAAAATAGAATTACTGCGTCGCGTGTGACCAATACCATTGTTAGTCAGTATATAAAAAGACAATTAGATTCTAAGTTTGAAGCAACAAAAATGGCTTCTTCATGGTTAAATCAACAAGTTACTTCAGCGCAAAAACAGGTCAAAATATCAGAAGATGCTGTTGAATTGTATCGAAAAAATTCGGGGCTGTTGAATGGTAAGGATGGTACGCTTATTCAACAACAAATTTCTGAGGTCAATTCGCAATTAATTGTTGCTAAAGCCGACAGGTCATTAGCGTCTGCACGTATGCGTCAAGCAGAGAATCTTTTAAACTCACACGGCGACATAGAATCCGCCAGTGAGGTCTTACAGTCTAGTTTAATTCAGGGCTTGCGTACTCAAGAGTCTGAGTTACAAAGAAAAGTTGCTGAGCTTTCTACTGATTACGGTCCTAAACACCCTAAGTTAGTGAATTTTGTTGCCGAACTTAACTCACTGCAAGATAAGATTGAAATAGAAATCAGAAAAATTGTGAACGGCTTGACCAATGAATTGCAAATTACTGACTCCAGAATTGCCACACTCCAAGACAATATGGATGTACTTAAGGGGCAATTGGCCAAAGACAATACCGATAAAGTACAACTGGATGCGTTAAATCGTGATGCTGAAGCGAATCGTATGTTGCTTAATACGTTTGTTTCACGATTTAAAGAAATAAGCGCACAGGAAAATATGGAGGTTCAGCAAGCCGATGCTACCGTTATTTCGCGTGCTGGGGCTTTATCTGAGCCGACTTTCCCGAAAAAGAAACCTATTTTAGCTTTAGCTATTGTTGCATCGAGTATTTTAGGCATTATGTTAGCATTCCTAATGGAATACTTAATTCCTGGCTATCGTAGTGGCGAACAGATTGAGCGTACTACTGGACTGCCTTCCTTAGGCTTCGTACCGTTATTAAAAGGTGCAGGTAAAGTGGCGGGTATGTCTTTGGATAATTACATTGTGCAGTACCCACGTTCGGCTTTAGCGCATTCAATTAATGCGCTACGCTGGAATATTGATATCTCTGGCAAAGGTAAAGCACCTAAAACTATCTTAATAACATCGACAAAACCCAAAGAGGGCAAAACCACCGCTGCTGTCTGTTTAGCAAGAATGTATGCGATGGCTGGCAAACGTGTGTTACTTGTTGATGGCGATTCTTATCGTCCTGGTGTTATAAAAGTTTTTCAATTGTCGGATGCGCCAGGTTTGGCCGAAGTACTCTTAGAAGAACAGAGTTTAGAAAATGTTGTTTGGACAGAAAAATCAACAGGTCTCGATGTATTGCGTAGCGGTAAGCAAGTTACCGATTTAACCAGTATTTTTGCTTCTCCTCAATTTGATGTGTTTTTAAGATCTTTAGACAGCGCTTATGATGCGGTTATTATTGATTCACCACCGATTGCTGCACGGGCTGATGCGCTTATTTTATCGCAAAAAGTTGATGCAACCATATTTGTTGTGCGCTGGGCGGTGACTAAACAAGAAGCTGTTAACTGGGGTATTAAAAAGTTAACTCAAGCGAATGGCAATGTTGCAGGGGCTTTATTATCAATGGTTGATGCCCAAGAATACTCCAGCTACGGCTACGGTGATTCCGGTATGTATTTAAGACAATTCGACAATTATTACACTGAATAAACTGTCGTTTTTATTGCAACCCCCTATGCACATATTCACATGCACATAGGGGGATATGTTACTTTGGCATCAGCCAATACTACCGACTGTTATCGTCAATACTATCATCCAAGTCTAATGCCTTCATCTCCAAGCCCTCAATCTCATGCAACGATTTCCCCGCAATGCCTTGTAAATCGCCGTACATGCCAATAGTGGCGTTCATCACTCGCTCAATCTGCGATTGCCGTTTTGCCCATTGCTTCATAATGACTTTACGCTCTTTGTCCAAATCTTCCTGCATGGTAGAGAAAGCTTCAACGATGGCTTCCACTCTTTGCCTAAAGCGTGGCCCAGTCAGATATTGATAGACCATTTCCGTTTTACTGTGTTGGCCTTCAGCAGACATTCTGGCCAGCCCAATTTGCAACAAACTGTCACGTAAAATAGTCGCTACTGGCAAGGCCGCACGCGGACTGGTAATCCATATACCATCAATCACATCAAACGTATCAATGCCTTTAGGCAGCGTCTGGCTGACTAATACTGCAATATCCGCCTTGGCATTACGCTGATCTTCGCGTAGTTTAACTAACCAGCCATCACTCCAGTTTTTGGTGCGTTTGGACTCCCACAATATAGTGCCACCGGTATTGCCAGTAGAGCTGATAACGCGCTGCACAGTATCGCCGCCAAATTCGCCTTTGGCCACTGGCTCTATCGAATCAAACGGAAACTTGAGCCGGAGCATATTTTCCAATTCCAGCTCTTGTACTTCGCCTTGTAACTGTTGCGAACCCTGCTCGGCTTTTTGTTTTAGCTCCTCAATTTTTTGCTGCATAGAAGCCATCTGCTGGTCTTTTTCCATTAGCTTGAGTTTTATGCTGTCTTCCACTTCACGCTTGGCTTGGCTACGCACATCGCTTAAACCATCTTGCACACGTTTTTCTACCGTAAGTTCCAACTCGCGTTTTTCATCGTCTAATTCACGTTGTTTTTTAATCAATTCAGCTTGCGCTTGCTGGGCTTCGGCAAGCTTTGCATCACGCACTTTTAACACTGCTTGCAGATCATCCAATTCACGGGCTTTGTTATCCAATTCAGCGGCAACCGCTAATTTGGCTTTTTGGCTTTCTTCACCGATTACCCGCAAACGCTCGTTCTTCAACTGTTCCAGCAATTGTGCTTCTTTATTGCGCAGCCCTTGTTCACGTTGCGCCATAGTCTGATCTTTTTCGGCTAACTGTTGTTCAAACTGCTGGCGTACCGCATTGGCTTCCTGTTTGGCCTGAGTACGCGCTTCGGTAATACTGTCTTGTACGCGCTTTTCTACGGTGAGTTCCAGCTCGCGTTTTTCATCGTCTAGCTGGCGTTGTTTTTTAATCAACTCGGCTTGGGCTTGCTGCGCTTCGGCCAATTTAGCATCGCGGGTTTTCAGTACGTCTTGCAGATCGTTTAATTCGCGTGCTTTATGGCTCAACTCTGCTGCAACCGACTGCTTGGCTTTCTGACTTTCTTCGACAATAACCCGCTCACGCTCCCGTTTTAATTGCTCGGTCATTTGCTGTTCTTTAGCCAGTAAACCTTGCTCACGCTGCGCCACTGCCCGATCTTTTTGTGCCAATTGCTGCTCAAACTGCTGGCGAATCGTATCGGCTTCTTGTTTGGCCTGAGTACGCGCTTCGGTAATGCTGTCTTGCACGCGCTTTTCTACCGTGAGTTCCAGCTCGCGTTTTTCATCATCTAATTGACGTTGTTTTTTAATTAACTCGGCTTGGGCTTGCTGCGCTTCGGCCAATTTAGCATCGCGGGTTTTTAGCACGTCGTGCATATCGGCCAGCTCACGCGCTTTGCTGTTTAGCTCTGCGGCAGCGGCTTGCCTGGCTTTTTTGCTTTCTTCAGCCATAATGCGTTCACGTTCGGCGTGTACTTGCTTGCCGACTTGCTCTGCCACTTGGGCTTCTACAGCGCGTTGCGCGTCCAGTAATTGTTTTTGCTGGTCACGTACTGCTTGCTCGCGTTGAGCGATGTCTTGGTCTTTTTGCTGTAATTGCTGCTCAAACTGTTTGCGGGTTGCCGCTAATAGAGGAGCGGCCAGCGATTCAGTCAAACGGTTTTCTGTACCACATTTAGTACAGATGATGGTAGCTTCGGTCATGGTTGGAGTTCCAATTTTAAAAAAGGTCAATCTCGGTGAATAAGGTTTAACTAATCCAGCAGTTGGGAGAGCTGTCAATACCACGCTGGCAATAAAATACTGAATCTGCGAGCGCGTATTGTGCCTATCCACCAAAGATAACGCTAATGGTATTCCACAAATGGCGAAAACGCTTACGGTTGTTCAATTTCCCTGTAAAACCTTGTCGTTTTTAAGTTTGAATTTATGTTCGACCGTTATAGTGCCTCACTGCGCTCATATCGGAAACCTAATGCGGATGTGTAACTCTTGTCTAGTGGACGAGGCTGCACATTCGCTGGTGGTTTTTGAATACCACTGTATTTTTGGGAAAAAATAATAATGAAGAAAAATTCAACTCAGAAAAAAGCCCGTCTTATTAGCAAGGCTTTGTCGCTATGTATAGCAAGCTCTTGTTTAGTAAGCGTTGCTTATGCCGGTGAACAAGTCGATGAACGTACCCAAATAAATAGAAGTCAACCAACAGCGACCGACGAAAAAACCGATTCAACCGCTATCGCATTACCGGATCTCGAAATCACGGATACCGGCAGCACCAGTATTGCCGTTTCTGGTTCCAGCACCGTGTTGAACAAAGAAACCTTGTTTAGGGATCATGTTGCCAACGTTAACGAAGCACTGCGTAAAGCCCCCGGTGTTTATGTACGTGACGAAGAAGGCATGGGCATTCGCCCCAACATCGGCATACGCGGCATGAACCCGTTCCGCTCCACTAAAATCCTGTTTATGGAAGATGGTCTACCGTTCAACTTTGCGCCGTATGGCGACAATGACATTTACTATCATCCGCCGGTTGAGCGTTACGACGGCATCGAAATTTTTAAAGGTGCCGACCTTACTCAGTTTGGTCCGCAAACCATCAGTGGCGCAATCAACTACTTGACTCCCAAAATTCCCACCAAACCTGGCGGTTTTGCCAGTTTTACTGGCGGTAACCGCGACTACTTAAATGGTCACTTGCGTTATGGTGGCATGGCCAAAAATGTCAAGGGTGTTGATGGAGTCGGTGGTCTGATCGATTTTATCCATAAAGAAGGCAGCGGCGCCCGTGACAACACCTTTGCCCAGCTCGACGATGTCAATCTCAAAGGTGTTATTAACATTAATGCCCAAAACACGCTGACGGTGCGCGGCGACTATTATCGGGAAGATTCGCAGTCAACCTTTGGTATCACCCAGAAGGAATATGAAAACTTTGGCCAGTTTTACAATCCCTTCAAGAACGACCACTACACGACCGAACGCTTTGGAACCTCGGCAACGCATGAATTTCGCTTTAATGACGATGTGACCTTATCGACCAGTTTTTACTGGTCAAAATTTAGCCGCGATTGGTGGCGGCAAATGAACCAGCAGCCGACCGATCCCTCACAAAGGCCTGATGGTAGTTTTTCGGCGGGCGAACAATGTGGCACGGCTTTTCGTGATGCGCGTTTAGCGGGTCAGCGGGTCGATGTTGACACTTGTAATTTCACCCGTGGCCGGTTGCGCGATTATGAAACCTGGGGATTTACCCAAAACCTGCACGCCAAACACCAGCTGTTTGGTATCGACAGTGAGTTCGATGCGGGTTACCGCGCCCATTTTGAAACCCAAAACCGATTAACAGTGGACGGTAACAGTCCGACTGCCCGCACCGGCAATACCATAGAAAATAATGACCGTTTCGCAGATGCCTATTCAGGATTTGCCCAAAACCGATTTTTATGGGGCGATTGGACAGTTACACCCGGTGTGCGGGTCGAATCGGTCAGCTACCAGCGTAGAAATAATTTACCTGGCGGCAAGCAAGGCCAATCTTCACTCACCGAAGTGTTGCCATCGTTTGCGATGACTTACACGCCCATCGATGAAGCGATTTTGTTTTTTGACATGCACCGTGGGTTTGCACCGCCGCGCGTTGAGGATAGCGTTTATGCTAATGGCCAAAGTGTAGAAATTGGCGCAGAAAAAAGCTGGAACTATGAGCTCGGTGTACGCAGTCAACCGATGGCTGGCATGAAAACCGAACTGACTTATTTCCGTAATGATTTCGATGCGTTAACGGTACTAGGTACTGTGGGTGGTAATGATACGCCTGTAGCGCAAGGTTCGGCATTGTTTGAAGGCATTGAGTTTATGAACCGTATTGATGCGGGTGAAATGTTTAACTGGGAGCATAATCCGTATTTGCAAATTGCCTATACCTGGTTGCCGACCGCGCAAAGCACTTCGCCTTTCCAGTGTATGCCGTTGTCTGATGGCACGATGTCGCCTGCTTGCCCTGGCGGTAATGTGGCAGGTTCAGAATCGGGTAAACGCTTGCCTTATACACCGGAGCATTTGCTGACCGCTACGCTGGGTTATTCGCATCCTAATGGCTTTGATGCCCATTTTGAAACGGTTTTTGTCGCTGACCAGTTTGCTGATTTTAGAAGTTTGAACAGCGGTGCAGATCATCCGAACGGTGCCAATAGCCCTGCCGCCCTGTCGGGTCAATATGGTAAAATCAACGACTATGTGGTGGTCAATTTTTCTGCATCTTATAAGGTTCAAAAGGATCTGACCTTGTACGTGTCACTGAAAAACATGCTCGACAACACCTATGTCGTCGACCGTGTCCGTGGTATCTTGCCGGGTTCGCCACGTCTTGTGCAGGCGGGTTTTAAATACGATTTTTAACGGCCATAATGCTAACGCCTAATCAGACTAATTTAAGATAGGTAACGATATGACGAATCCGATGATTGATTCTCATCAATTAACCAAGTTTTTAATACGTTTTCAGGCTATTTGTGCCTTAGTGTTGCTGATTATGATCAGCGGCCTGGATTTGTTTTTTCCAACCCAGTACGCCTTAAAAGCCGCCGTACATGGTATTAGTGCCATTTCAGCATTGGTTGTAGCTACCTACATGACGCACCGTGCCTATTTTTTGTTGCGCGGTGGTAGAATCCATTACGAATCATTAAGAAATTGGGCATTAGGAGCAACCGTACTTAATTTTTTGGGCGCTGTCAGCGGTAACTGGATATACATGCGTTACCGTGGCCAAGACGGCCCCAGGGACTGGATACTGCAAAATGTGCCTAATTTCCATAACGTGTTGATGGAATTTAAGGAGTTCATATCCCTGTTCCCTTTTCCATTGATGGTGATAGCCACTTTTACTCTATTTTATTACAAAGATCGTATTAATTTACGTCACGACATGAAGCAATTTATGGCCATTCTTATGATGGCCGCCTGGTTCTTTTTAATGCTGGGTTTTATGTCGGGGTTAATTTTGGCAAAACTACGCTTTGTTTAAAGGAAAATACGATGAAGACGAACACATCAAACACAAAAAAATGGGATACGCTCGAACAAGATGGTATACCGATTTATTCAGGCCCTATTGTTGCGGCAGCCTTGTCGGTATTATTGGGTTTATTGACTTTGGTGGTGACACACCATATCTCACGTTTAACAAAAGGCTTGGATCAAATGATTCATTCCTACGGTTACTGGATACCGGGTTCTACCGGTACCGGTCCTGACGGCAGCATTGGTTCTTACAGTGGCAAAGAAACATTAGCATTACTTGTTTGGGGCGTACTCTGGCCGCTGCTCCATTATTTATGGCGCAAACAGGATTTTTCGCTCAGTGCGCTGATTCCGCTAGTTATCTGGGCTTTGATTTTTTTAATGCTAGGTTTATTTCACCCCCTCATTGATCCTGTTGTGTTATTTATTGCGGGTTTTTTTGGCTATGCCGTGCCTTAACAATTAATAACAACCGCCAAATACTAAGCCCATACGTTGGGCTTTTTTGCCATCGGACCAACGTATTTGCTGAATTTTAATGACATCTGCCACAAAAAATGTAAAACAAGCCTCGTTATTGACAGTATTGGCCAGCGAGGTAAATCATCGCTCCCTGCTTGGCCTATTGGCTATTTTGGTGCTGCTGCTTCATATCATCGGTATGATTTGGTTATTGCAACCCACGGATACCGTCAAGCCAGCCAAGGCAATCAAGATTGTGGAAGTGATATTAGCGCCAAAGCCCAAAATAGAACCTAAGCCAGAGCCGAAACCAAAGCCAAAAGTTGTACAACCTGCACCGCCTAAAAAAATCCCACCCAAAAAGAAAGCAGGTAAACCGCCTGTTAAAGAGAAAACGCCGGTTGTACAAAAACAAATTGAACAACCCAAGCCGAAACCGGTGCAAAAACCCATCGAGCGCCCTAAACCGCAAGCCGTTGTCCACAAGTCGGTAGAGCCGCCGCGACCACAACCCGTATTGACCCGTAAACCGACAATGGCACCGGCTCCTACAACCTTTGCCAGTTCTACTAAAAAATGGACTCCACCGGTTTATGCCCCAACTTCCTCTTCTTCGGCATCAAAATCGGCGGTCAGACAGTCCGCTGAAAAAACGGGTAATAATGGCCATGACAGCAATAATGTCTCTTCCGGTGTGGTTGAATTGGCGCAGGCAAAACCCAGTTACCCGATGCGGGCAAAAAGTCGGAATATTGAGGGCTGGGTCAAAATAGAATTCACTGTGACAGCATCAGGGGCAGTCACTAATGCCCATGTTGTGGGTGCTTCGCCGTCTGGCATATTTGACGATGCCGCCTTGGCGGCTATCCAACGATTTAGGTTTAAAGCCAAGATGGTCAATGGTAAAGCCATCAATGGCATAGCCACGAAAAAATTTAACTTTACCTTACATTAAACGTGTCAAGCACCTAACATCCTTAACAAAAGAAGGTTATTTTTTAATGTTTCAAAATATTACTCCCACCCTTATCATCGATGGAACTTTGTACGCTTTACTGGTTTTTTCGGTAGTGACCTGGACATTGGTTGTTTTTAAATCCTGGCAATTCTGGAAAAATAGTGCCTGGAATAGCCGTTTTAACGAGGTATTTTGGAATACGGCTTCCTTGACAGAGGCCAGCGCCTTGCCTGAAAACAGCTTCAGAGGGCCGCAAGCGCGTATCGCCAGACAAGGGTTAACCTGGTTGGCAGAGCGTCGAAACTCATCTGGCAAGCAACTTAAATTTCATGGCTCGCCTAGCGAGTTGTTGGAACAGTCCATGCTCGTGCAGATGCAAAAAGAAGAACACCTGATGGAAAGCGGCCTGACCATGTTAGCCAGCATCAGCAGTACTGCCCCGTTTGTCGGTTTGTTCGGCACGGTATTGGGCATTATGCACGCCATGCACCAAATTACCGCCAGTGGTTCAACAAGCCTGGATGTGGTGGCAGGTCCTATCGGTGATGCTCTTATTGCTACCGCCGTGGGTATAGCCGTCGCTGTACCCGCTGTGTTGGCCTATAACTTTTTCGTGCGTCGTGCCAAATTGCACCGCGTCGGGCTGGAAAATTTTTTGGTTAGCTTTATGCACGCGGCCTTAAGTTCTGAACTCCAAACCAAGGAATAATCATGGCTTTTAAACCACGATCAGACAGTGATGGTGCTATGAGCGAGATCAACGTCACGCCGCTGGTTGATGTGATGTTGGTATTGGTGATTATTTTACTGGTCACCGCACCCTTATTGACACAATCCGTTCATGTCACCTTACCGAAAACATCCGAAACCACGCCGAATATAGATGCACAACCGTTGCAACTTGGCATCGACGTGCAAGGCGGCATAATCTTGAACAAACAGCCGGTTGAAAGTTTGGCCGCATTGGAAACAATTTTAACGGCGGAGTTCGTCAAAAATAAGGAAGTAGCCGTCCATTTGTATGCCGACCAAGGCGTGGTGTATAAAAAAGTTGCCGAAGTCATGGCCACTGTGCAACAAGCCGGTATCGCTAAAATCGCTTTCGTAACAGTTGAAGAGTAGGTAACTGGATTAGATGCGTTTGTTACTGGTTGAGGATGATTTTACCTTATCAACGTCCTTAAAAACTGATTTGGTCAATGCCGGTTACGCCGTGGATATCGCCAACGATGGCGAACGTGGCGAGTTTTTAGGGATGACGGAAAATTACGATATTGTCATCCTCGATTTAGGGCTACCCAAGATGTCCGGTTTAGAGGTGCTACAAAAATGGCGTGCCGCTAACAATAATGTGCCGGTGATTGTATTAACCGCACGGGATGCGTGGCACGAAAAAGTCGATGGCTTTAAGGCCGGTGCAGATGATTATTTAGGCAAACCCTTTCATCTTCAGGAGCTGTTAGTTCGGTTGCAAGCCTTGTTAAAACGTACGTACAACCAGAATCAAAGCGGTTTACAAGCAGAAGGTTTAAGCTTAAATGAAGAGCAACAAACCGTCATTGTTAATGGCGAAACAGTTAATTTAACGGCGATTGAATACCGGCTATTACGTTATTTTATGCTGCATTCGGGGAAGGTACTCAGTAAAGCCCACTTGGGTGAGCATATTTATGACTATGACAGCGACCCTGACAGCAATGTGATTGAAGTTTACATCAATCGGCTGCGCCGTATTGTTGGCAATGAGTTGATTCAAACGCGCCGTGGCCAAGGGTATGTGTTTGGCCAAAAACCATGATGTCATTGCGGCGGCGACTCAATGTTGGCTTGGTGTCCATTCTGTGTGTTGTTTTTGTTATCCATTGGCTGGCGGCTGATTGGGTGATTCGTTCGGTTGCTGAAAAACAAATGGCGACCCGGTTAAGAGAGGATGGCGAATCGATATTCGAGACCATGACGCTTGATGACAATGGCCAGTTGAACTTGAACAGCGTTTACATTGCGTCCGTCTATAACCATAAAATCTCAGGGCATTATTATTCCATACAATTTAATAACCAACGTTATGATTCAAACTCCTTACACCATCGCCCCATAACCATTAAAGCGCCACTGCCTGAACCTGGCCAGTTACAGCTTTATCATCTGAGCAAAGGCCCTGAGCAGTTACCCATTTTGGCGTTGGTTCAGGTAGTTGAAAAATTTGGCTATCTTGTCACCATTACTACGGCAGAAGAACTGTCTTCTGTTGACCATGATATTACCTTTATCCGGCTGTCTTATTTCGGTTTATCCTTAACCGTACTGATTTGCGCCATTGTGTTGCAAAGCATTGATGTCCGGCGCTCCCTAAAGCCAATAGTCAACGTGCGGCAAGAGCTGGAACAGGTTACCAAGGGCTATCAACAGCAGATTGATGTAGCTGTACCGTCTGAAATTAAACCGCTGGTTAAGGAAATTAACCGTTTATTGGCGTTGGTGGTGCGACGGCTGCAACAATCTCGCACTGCGATTGGTAACCTTGCCCATGCCTTAAAACCGCCGTTAGCACTGTTGTTCAAAGTGGCCGAACATCCTGCTTTTAATGACCATCCTGAACTTAAACACCTGTTACAAACGCAGACCGATGCCATGCACCGGAGTATTGAACGGGAATTAAAGCGGGCACGGATTGCTGGTAATCAACAGGCCAGTATTGCCTTCAATCCTTACCTGGAATTGATGACACTGGCAAAATTACTCAAGACCATTTACGCCGAAAAACAGTTGGTAATTAACGTCATTGCTCCTGATTTACTCGTACATTTTGATCGGGAGGATATGCTGGAAATGATCGGCAATCTGCTCGACAATGCCTGTAAATGGGCGAAACATGACATTAATGTTGAGATCATTTTTTCACAAACGCTAACCATTGCAATCGCAGATGATGGTCCTGGCTGCGATGCGCTTAATGCACAGTTGCTGACGCAACGCGGATTGCGTTTGGATGAATCCATTCAAGGCCACGGCTTGGGCTTAGCTATCGTGCTTGATATTGTTAACTGTTATGAAGGTGTTTTGGAGATTGGTCGCAGCAAAACATTAGGAGGCGTTCTTGCTACGGTATATTTACCTTTAAATGTAGAGGTCAAAGGTAAGCAGATTAAAAAAAAGTCCGACTAAGTCGGCCTTTTTGTATACGTGAAATTACAGCATTTGCTTAGTGCAACAAGCCATTTAACTTATGAATAAACGCCGCCGGATCATCCAACTGCCCGCCTTCGCTTAAAATAGCCTGGTCAAACAAGATATGCGTCAAGTCGGCAAAACGGTAATCGTCATTTTCTACCTAAACCAAAACCAGGGTGTCTACGCTGATGCTTTACAAGCGTTACGCGCAGTACATCGCTTTCCAAAACTCGATAATAAATAACGTAAGGAAAACGCTGCATTAACGCTCGCCGTATATCACCTTCAACAACCCGCCATTGCGTTGGTAACGAAGTAATCTTTAAAACCTGCCGTTCAAACTCATTAAGAAACTCAGCGCCTAAGCCTTCTGAACACACATTATAGTACTCAATTATTTCACGTAACTCCTGCTCAATGGCAGGATGGTACTCAACGCGCATCGCGTAACTTAGCCATTAATTGCTTATGCGACAAAGCCTCTACCTCACCGTTTTCAATTTCGCTATCACGCCGTTTAGCCAATACAATCGCCTCATCATCTGACATATCAGCAGCGACAAGATAAGGGGCCTCTAGGCTTTCCCATATCGTTTGTGCAAGCATCGCCCTGTCATGTGCATTTAACCTTAACGCTTCACTGGCAATCTGATCAATACTCATAATAAAACCTTCAAAATATATTTTTTAAACATAACCGTCCGCATGAAGTTTTTCCTATTGTAGTTTAATTAGACAAGTCCATTCCATGTTTTCAAAAACAACACCCACAAAAAAGGCCGACAAAGTCGGCCTTTCTCTATCCAGGTAAATCCAGATAATTAGTGCAGCAAGCCCTGCAATAAACCATTCAGTTTATGCACAAACGCCGCCGGATCATCCAACTGCCCGCCTTCGCTTAAAATAGCCTGGTCAAACAAAATGTGTGTCAGATCAGCAAAACGGCTGTCGTCCTGCTCTACTTTCATCCGCGCCACCAAGGGATGCGTTGGATTGATTTCGAAAATCGGCTTTTTGCCCATGCCCATACCGCCCATCATTTGGCCAGCTTCTTTCATGATGCGTTCCATGTTCAGGCTCATACCATATACATCGGCCACCAAACACGCAGGGGATTCAGTTAAACGATGGCTTAACTTCACCTCGCTGACCTTATCACCCAACACCTCTTTAATCTGCTTAATAACCGATTCAAAATCTTTATTCACTTCTTCCAGATTGGTTTTGTCTTCGTCGTCCGCCAACGCGCCTAAATCCAAATTGCCCTTGGCGACCGATTCCAAATGCTTGCCGTCAAACTCATCTAAATGTGACACCAACCATTCGTCGATACGATCAGACAACAACAACACTTCAATACCTTTTTTACGGAAAATTTCCAGATGCGGGCTGTTTTTAGCCGCCGCAAACGTTTCACCGGTGACGTAATAAATCTTCTCCTGGCCTTCCTTCATCCGGCCTACGTAATCTTCCAGCGCGACATCTTGCTTATCGGTATTGGCATGAGTAGTGGCAAAACGCAGCAATTTAGACACACGGTCTTTGTTACTATTGTCTTCAATCGGGCCTTCCTTAATAACCGCACCGAATTGCGCCCAGAAAGTGGCGTATTTTTCAGGGTCATTTTTGGCCACGCCTTCCAGCATGCCCAAGACTTTTTTAACCGCGCCAGACTTGATATTGCTGATCTGCTTGCTTTGTTGCAAAATTTCCCGCGATACGTTCAGCGGCAACGAATTGGTGTCGATAATACCCTTGATAAAACGCAAATAACGCGGCATCAACTGCTCGGCATCGTCGGTAATAAACACTTTGCGGATATACAGTTTTACGCCGTGCTTGGCTTCCCTGTCCCACATATCAAATGGCGCACGCGAGGGCACGTACAATAATAACGTGTATTCGTTCGTACCTTCCACTTTGCTGTGGACATGGGTTAATGGCTCTTGGTAATCGTGGGAGACATGCTTGTAGAACGAGGCATAATCTTCCTCAGAAATATCCTGACGGGCTTTAGTCCACAAGGCCGACGCGCTGTTGATGGTTTCGTCTTCAATCACAGGTTCAGGCTTGGCTTTAGCTTCAATGGCTTCACCGTCCTCGCCGACTTGCTCGTCTTCATCCTCATAAGAGGGCATGACTTGCTTATCCATTACAATCGGCAACGCAATGTGATCAGAGAATTTTCTCACTACCGAACGGATGCGATAAGCATCTAAAAATTCTTCTTCGCCGTCTTTTAAATGCAAGACGATTTCCGTGCCGCGCGTGGCTTTTTCGACGGTTTCCAGCGTGTAATCACCTTCACCAGCCGATTCCCAACGTGCGCCTTCGCTTTTATCGCTACCGGCTTTGCGGGTGGTTAAGGTAACTTTATCAGCCACAATAAACGCCGAATAAAAGCCCACACCAAACTGGCCAATTAACTCGCTGTCTTTGGCTTGTTCGCCGGTTAAGGCTTCAAAAAATTGTTTAGTGCCAGACTTGGCAATCGTACCGATATGCTCTTGCACTTCGGCGCGGGTCATACCGATGCCGTTATCGGTAATGGTAATAGTGCGTTTTTCCTTATCGAATGCGATACGAATTTTCAGGTCGCTGTCGCCATCGTAAAGCGTGTCGTTGGACAGTGCTTCAAAACGCAGCTTGTCCACCGCATCGGAACCGTTAGAAATTAATTCGCGCAAGAAAATCTCTTTGTTGCTGTACAAAGAGTGAATCATCAGGTGCAGCAGGTGTTTTACTTCGGTTTGAAAGCCTAGGGTTTCTTTTTGTGCTTCTTTTGCGTCTACAGACATTTAACATTCCTCATTAATCAAAAACAATATGAGAAATTTGGGGGCGGATTGATTTATTTCAAGACTGATTTTATTAACAAGGCTAATTTTTAGCGTTATTACGTTATTTTGACAGAATGGATGACATAAGGGGGAGACCTTATGTCATCGCATACAACCGCTAACTTATAACGTTTTAATTAACTGGATGCCTTCTTTTAACGCGGCAGTGCCTTTTTCAATTTCGCCAGTTTTATTAGCGACTTGGCCACGTTGAATAATAGCATCTGCTTGCTTTAAAGTGTCTGCATCGCCCATTGTTTCTATACCTGAGCGTGCAGCTCTGATAGATAAATTAGCGTTAGAAAAATCACTGTTGCCCATTAAAACAATCGCTTGTTCAAGATGTGCTATGAGTTCAGCACCGGTAGCTACTGCTTTAGGTGCAGCAGCTACGGCTGGTGCAGCGGCGGCTTCAGCAAAAGCGATAGTTGTAGTAGCCGCTAAAGACAAAGCAATAGATAAAGTTAACGCTGTTTTTTTAATGAAATTCATAAAGCTATAAAGTCCTCGGTTATGATTACCAGATAAAGTCCGGAAATAAATCATCGAAAGGTTTGTGCCTTTCAGGGTTCATCATACAATCAGTTAGGGTATCTGCACAGCTTAAATTTATAAATTCTTACCAGCGAGTAATGATTACGTCTGTTACTTAGAGCGACTGCCCATGTAAGCGGGATAGTTTTAAAAAGCCGTTTGTACTGAGCTTGTCGAAGTGTTGCAGTGGTTCGACAAGCGCACCACGAACGACATCACTTTACTATACTGATTGCAACATCAACACACTGCTTCTCCAGCACCAATAACTTAGGTAGTAACTCCTCGCGGTGATGAATATCCAGTTTAATAAAAATTTTATTGAGGTGGTCTTTAACGGTGGTGTTTTTGATATGCAGGTGTTCGCCGATTTTTTCGTTGGAAAATCCTTGTGCCAGCAACAAGGCAACTTCTTTTTGCATAGTAGAAAGTGGTAGGGCTTGCAGGGCACGCAGGATTTTTAAGGTTAGCGGTTCTTGATGCTCAATAGTCATGCCGATGAAGCCACCTGGCTCATTGTTTTGTTTGTTCAGCCAGTGGGCACAGAAGATAAAACGGCCACGGCTATTGGTATAACTCCAGGACGGTGGTGCGGCGTGTTTGCCCTGAAATATTGTATCCAGGTTACGGCACAGTTGTGCTAATTTGGCTAACATCTCAGCTTCTTCGCTGCGTCCATTCGCGGTTAATGTCGGATGGCAGGCCAAGGCCAATAAATTCTTGGCTTGATAACTCATCAACTCTATTTGTCCTTGTACAGTCATAATCATCAGGCCTGAAGATCCGGTTTCACTGTATTGGATACTCTTGTCATCTGGGGCTTGCAGTGCATGGCTGATATAAGGCAGTAGCTGCGGCATAAGGTTTTGCTCGCGTGTATTGAAGGGTTTTTGATGGCGTGGGCGAAACAGGTTTATGGTGCCGACAGGTTTGCCATTGATCCATACCAACGTTAAAAGGCTGTGGTGTTGATCATAGGGGCGAAAAATTAAGTTGTAAAAATCGGTTTTATAAAAATTTCTGTCGAGGATCTTGGAATCAGTTAATGTTGGGTGGGTGATAAACCAGCCAACAAAGCTATTTGTTCGCTCAGGGGTAAAAAAAGCGGAAATAATGACGGGTATGAGTTCAGACGCATCTAAATCAGCTATGGCATTTTCAAGTATGAAGTAGGTGGGTATTATGCTTTCATTCCATCCAGAAAACGTATTGCTGCCGGATGGGATAACAGCTTGTATGGCACGGAGGAATTCCGGTATCACCACTTCTTTGCTTAGCCCTGAGCAACATAATTGACGTAGATAGGCGATGGACTTGGCGTGTTTCATGATGACGCTCCCGTTATTATTTTTATAGGCGTTTGAGTCGGCAAAACATCTGGGCTTTGTCGATACGGCAAGACTATTTTTAGCTTATGGGATTTTAACAGGAATGTCTGTGAACTATTTCACACTTTTTGTGTGAAATAGTTCACTTTTTTACAGGCAAGTAACGCGCATGACACACTTGAGCAAGTTCATGCTTCGACAGGCTCAGCACGATCGGGAATTTTGTTTTAAGTTGTTTAGTAATTCAACAATCAGAGGCTAAATCATCGTCACAGAGGCCTGGTGTTATTTCTAATCCAGTCAGCAAAAGCTTTTTCGGATAGTTTGCCCTCTGCAAGCTTTAACATGGTGAGTACGCATGATGAATCATCAGCAATCAACTCCTGTCCGTTTAGAGCAAGAAAAAGCTCTGTGACTGTAAAGCCGGTGCGTTTGTTACCGTCTATAAAAGGATGGTTGCGGATAATACCAAATCCATAGGCGGCCAGCGCAGCAATATCCTGCTCTTCATACAGCGCTAAATTTTGGGGACGGAACAGGGCGGATTCCAACAAACCAGGATCACGAATACCTGTCCCACCACCATGTTCCGCAAGATGTTCCTCATGCAATGCAAGGACAACGGATTCTTTAATCCAGATAACTGGCATTATTTCGCCAATTCATGCAAGACGTCGCGGCGTTTCTTCATTATCCGCCGTGCCTCGGTCATTTGCTGCTCAAATTCTGGATTATAAGGCGTTAGCCTAAAGCCTTCTGGGGATTCTGTCAGATACATCTTGTCGCCTTTTTCAAGATGCAGCTTGTCCAGTGCCTCTTTAGGTAGGACAACCCCCACGGAATTGCCAATTGCGGTTAGTTTGAGTGTCAGCATGGTATCACCTATTGTTAGTACATAAGTAATAACAATAGGTGGAAAATAAGGGTCTGTCTATAAAAATATAGGTGCGTTGTGCGTAATCTATTCAGTTAAAAAGGGACATCCCAAATTTTTTGCAGATCCAGCTTAAAGCCCATTAACACCCTGTCCGGTAACAAAGCGGTTGGGTTGTCCAGGATAACTGGCGGCATGTCGGGCTGGTAAACAAAAACGTGCCTTGTTTCAGGATCGATTAACCAACCCAAGCTAGCGCCATTTTCAATATATTCCTGCATTTTGGCTTGCAAGGTTTTCAAGCTATCACTGGGTGAGCGTAACTCAATCACAAAATCTGGACACAGTGGTAAAAACCGTTGTTTCTGCTGGGGTGTTAAAACGGCCAAGCGTGATTTTTTCACCCATGACGCATCAGGCGAACGAATCGCCTTATTAGGCAAAATATAGCCAGTGGATGAATCAAATGCTATGCCGTTACTCTCTAGTTCTGCCCAATTATATAATTGAGCAGCCAAACTCAAGTTTCGACTACCTGTTTCTCCCCCCGTTGGTGCCATAATTTCACAATCCCCTTGAGCCGTGCGCTCAATCCGCAACTCTCTGTTAACCTGGCAAAATTCAAAAAACAGTTCTTCCTCCCCTTGTAGGGATGGCGGCCAATGTAGCAACATGGGGTTTAAATAGGCTTCTTGTTTGACGGCATGGCTTAAGTTCATGACACCCCCTTAAAAATAATATTAAACAACACATTAAACCGGATCAGCCATTGTTTTAAATGGTTGTCCATTTTATCGAATGAGACTTTATAGCACACGCAGGGTAAAACTGGAATTCAGATGGCATTTACCACGGTGGTTGGTGTATTAACATAAATCTAAAAATGACAGAGAGCATTGTTATACCAGCTTAGTGTAATTTTTTTGGCCGTATTTGTAGTCAATTTATTAAAAAAGTAAGTAAAAGTGCTCAAATACCCTCCGTGCGGAGGGCGACAGCAGGAAAATTTTGTGAGCATAATGCAGACGGAAATAATTCCAAAGCCTCTTAAATTCACGAGGTATTCCTAAATAAAAAAGGAGATAAGATTATGAACTATAAGCATGTATTATTTACTTTTCTGTACCTAGGAGCCAGTGCTGCGTTGTTGTCATCGCAAGATGCTACCGCAGTTATCAATGGAAATCCGGTTACCGCTCAGGAACAGCAAAATCGAGGACTGGTTAGATTAGTTTACGGCAGCAGCAGTTGCTCTGCTGTGTTGATTTCAAATGGTTGGGCTATGACTGCTGGACATTGTGTAGCTAGAAACAGGATACAGCCAAAGAAGTTGACATTCATTTTAAATAAAGCCCAAACAGTTGGTGATGCAATTTACCTGTTTGGTGGATTCTCTGATGAAGTCGGCCCCGATTTGGCTCTTGTTCATCTGTCTAAGCCATTTAAAATAAATGGCTCTAGTGTTGGCTTTGTTAATAAACTATGGCCTGGCAACTCAAATTCACTGATAAATCCAAAACGTACTCTGGCTGCGTATGGGCAAGGGCGTAATGTGTGCTCAGGTGGTGGTACGGGCGTTTATCGTGCTGCCGATCTGGATCTCAGTGAAATAAACATCGCAGCAACCGAACGGCCAATTAATCCAAATGACCCACCAACAAAATTTATTAGCCGTATTGGAGGGCATTATCACCGACTCATTATGAACAGCAGCAATCAAATTCTTGCTCCAGGTGACAGTGGTGGGCCTACATTTATGTGGCAAAACGGCATCCCCTACATAGTCGGCGTGACTTCAGGAACCGATTGTAATACAGGGCCATCCTACCAAGTTTCTATTCCAACTGTCCGTACGTGGATTGGAGCAGTGTTTAAGACACAGTGGCATCCCACAGTAACATCAGAGCCTATTTCAGTAAAGTTAGCGGAAATCACAGGGACAAAATGGGGGCTCAATGATGCGAACATCGTAAACTGGGCACAAGCGGCAAGGGCAGCAGCTGCCATGTGTTATAACCGTGGTTTCGCCGGTGGACATTTCGATGGACACCAGGATGTTGCCAAAGGAGATTACGGAATCCAGTGCTCAGGCAAAGGCACTGATTGGTACAATGTAACTGCAACAGATATTCAAAATACTGGCTGGGGATTTACGGACGTAAATCAAGTACATTGGGCACATGCAAATCGTGCGGCGGCAGGACTTTGCTCAGGATTTGCTCAAGGCTTTGTTGGGGGGCATTTCAATGGTCATATGAGAAATGGTCGATATGGCCTGTTTTGTTATCGAGATGGTACTCAGTGGTTTGATGCAACTGACAGTGAAATTACGGCAACGGGCTGGGGGTTTCCAACTCACGACGTCAACGATGTACCATGGGCTTTAGCAGCACGGGCAGCAGTAGGTTTTTGTAGAGGTAAAGGATTTTCAGGTGGCTTTATGAATGGTCATCAAGCTTCTGGTAAATACGGAGTTGTCTGCCAAAAATAGACAACAGTTAAAATCGGGTGGAGATAACGGGATTGCGCTCGTTATCCCCCTTATCACGAGACATGTGGTTTTATGCATCCGGCGTATTACGTGTATCCGTGATGACACCTTACTGCCGAGTATTCGTCCGCAGCCAATGATCCAGCTTCTCATATTTAAATTGGTTGTTGTCATATAAATCCGACAGGAATGCATAAATTAACTTTGCATCCGCCGTGATTTCAACCCCATTAATCGCTAAAAACGTATAGGCACAGGCAAAAGCCGTGCGCTTGTTACCGTCTATAAACGGGTGGTTTTGCGATAGGCTTTCCCAAAGCGCGGCTGCCTCGCCTATCAAATCAGGATAATAGCCAGATTGCATCCGAAACAAGGCTGCTTCAAGCTGGCCAGGGTCGCGAGTTCCATTCAAACCGCCATAACGTTCAACTTGGTCGTCATGGATGGCCAACACTTCGGCCATTGTTAAGTATTCACTCATTTAGCTAACTTTTCATATAGATCAGAATATCGACCATGACTAGCCTGATACGCTGCCATAACATGTGCACGTGGCCGAGATTTCCGGTGTTTTTCGACTAAATCAATTAACGCCTCATCTACAAGCGCCTGTATCTGTCGGCCTTCATTTCTGGCTAGTTCCCGCACCTGAAGTAGTACACCAGCATCAACCTGTGTTGCGAATTTTTCACGAATTTCCGACATGAGTTTCTCCTTATTTAATCTATAGCTACAAATTTATCATGAAACATCATGATTTTTTAAGATGGTTAAACACAGTTAGATCGTTGCTTTGTTTGAATTGCTGTATTTGTAGTCGATTTTTAAAAAAATGTAAGCAAAAACGCTCAAATACCCTCCTTGAGGAGGGTGACAGCAGAAAAATTTAGGCGTATTGTGAGACTTGCAAGCAGTTGTAGCTATGAATAATCAATGAAATACGTCCTAAAGACAAGTCATGATAAATGATTGGTGTTTTGATTATAATCTAACAATTTCAATGCATTGTTCTGTAAGCGTCAATTTTGATACGTAAATATTAAAAAAGAAAAAATTATAGGAATCATTAATATGTATATTAATTTTATTGGCTTAGTTAAATGTAATATAAAAATAAATATGCGCCGCATCATAGCGGTTTTTACAGCAGCATTTTTATTCCAAGTTACTCCCAGTTTTGCTAGATCGGACAAAATGTTAGAAAACGAAATTGCAGCACTCAAGGAAGGTCAGAAAGCCATTCAAAAAGATCTGCAAGAAATTAAAAATATTTTGCGTTCCCAGCCACAAGGCAATGGTAAGCCTCATGTGCCTCAGAATATAGTACTCAGTGTGGAAGGTGGTGAGCTACAAGGCAACAAAAATACAAAACTAACGCTAATAGAGTATACGGATTTTCAATGCCCATTTTGCGGTAAATATGTGCATGATACATATCCCATTATAAAACAAGATTTTATCAATACGGGTAAATTAAAATATGTCCGAAAAGATTTCCCATTAGAATCTATTCATCCTTATGCTTTTAAAGCTGCAGAAGCGAGTCATTGTGCCCAAGAGCAGACAAAAGGGGCGGAAATGCACAAGCATTTGTTTGATAATCAAGGGCAGTTATCCCCTGCAAATTTATTGGAATATGCCAAGGTATTGGCACTTGATGTAGACGATTTTCAAAAATGTATGGATTCCGGGAAATATGCTTTGCAAATTCGAAAAAATATAACAGAAGCACAATCTGCTGGTGTTACGGGAACTCCGAGTTTCTTTCTAGGTACCAGTGATATATCAGGAAAAATAAAAGTGGTGCGTTCATTCACAGGAGCGCAACCTTTTTCTTCATTTAAGGCGGCGATTGATGAAGTATTAAATAATAGATAATAAATTTATACGAGCCTAGTCGCCAATGTAAGAAGGGAATAATATGACTTATAAAATTAACCACATATTTTGCTGGATAGTATTAACAATAGTTATAGCTATTTTTTTACCAAAAACTGTATTGGCGGCAGTGCCAGATTGTACAACGTTAGTTTGTGATGATAGTAATTCGTGTACAACAGACAGTTGTGATCGAGTTCTAGGATGTGTGTACACGCCGGTTGAAACGGGTGCATCTTGCGATGATAGCAACGCTTGCACACAAAGTGATGTTTGCTCTAGTGGGGTGTGTACAGGTTCTACGGTAACGTGCTCTGATGATGGCAATGTATGTACTACGGCTAGCTGCGATCCTACCTTGGGATGTATTCAAAACAATAACACGGCGGCTTGTGATGATGGTAATGGCTGTACCGTTGGTGACGTTTGTTCGGGTAGTCTATGCCAAGCTGGTGCCCACAAAAGTTGTAATGATAATAATACCTGTACGACTGATCAGTGTAACCCTGCAACCGGTTCTTGCGCCTACGTTAATAACACAGTTTCTTGTAGTGATGGTAATGATTGCACTGTTAGTGATGTATGCACGAATGGAGTTTGCAAACCAACATCTACTTTAAACTGTGAGGACAATAACCCCTGCACAGCGGAAAGTTGCGATCCGGTCGCTGGATGTGTGCATACGCCGGTTGCAACGGGCACATCTTGTGATGATAGTAATGTTTGCACACAAAACGATGTTTGCTCTAGTGGGGTGTGTACAGGTTCTACGGTAACGTGCTCTGATGATGGCAATGTATGTACTACGGCTAGCTGCGATCCTACCTTGGGATGTATTCAAAACAATAACACGGCGGCTTGTGATGATGCTAATGGCTGTACCCTTGGTGATGTTTGTTCGGGCAGTCGATGCCAAGCTGGCGCACCCAAAAGTTGTAATGATAATAATACCTGCACGACCGATCAGTGTAACCCTGCAACTGGTTCTTGCGCCTACGTTAACAATACAGTTTCTTGTACTGATAATAATAACTGTACGACTGGGGATGTATGCTCCAACGGTGTTTGCAAGCCGGGAACCACATTAAGCTGTGATGATAATAATCCGTGTACCGCCGAGAGTTGTGACGCGATTTCAGGGTGTGTTCATACTCCTGTTGTTGGTGCATGTAGCGGCCTAGTTTTAACAGTTAGTAAATCTGGCAGTGGCACCGGTAAGATTATTAGTAATCCGGCAGGCCTCAACTGTGGTGCGACCTGTTCATTTGATTTTGCCGCCGGTACGTTTGTTACCTTGACTGCCACGGCAGACGCTAATTCCATTTTCAGTGGCTGGAGTGATCCCGCCTGTGTTGGCACAGCCCCCTGTACAATAACAATAGCTCAGGCGAAATCGGTAACAGCAACATTTACAGCTATAACACCACCAGGTACAGTTACCGTAAGCAAAAATGGCACGGGTGTAGGGACAGTAAGTAGTATTCCAGCGGGTATTAACTGCGGGGCAACGTGTTCGGCCAATTTTGTAGGTATAAGGATTCCAGCAGTAATTATATTACGTGCAAGCCCCGATGCTAATTCTGTCTTTGTAGGCTGGGGCGGGGCGTGCAGTGGTTCTTCCACACTTTGTAGGGTATCCAAGTCAACCGCAAATTCAGTATCGGCAACTTTTACCGCCAAACCCAAATTGACAGTGACTAAAACCGGTAACGGTACAGGTACAGTAACCAGTTCTTCGGGTGGTATTAATTGCGGGCCAGTTTGTGAGGCCAGTTTTAATTCTGGCCAATCGGTAACGTTAACGGCGAGATCTTCTATCGGTTCCACGTTTGCTGGTTGGAGTGGTGCGTGTTCGGGTACAGGTAGTTGTACGGTCACTGTTAACCAAAATATGCAGGTAAGTGCATCCTTCCAAACCACAAGATTTTTCAAGATTAGCGGCGCAGGTATACAGCTGCCAGCCACTGCGGGTAGTTGGAATTGTGTGAAGGACAACAACACGGGTTTGGTATGGGAAGTAAAAACGAATAGTAACAATCTACACAGCCAGAATTGGAGTTATAGCTGGTATGACCCAAACAATAATACTAATGGTGGGAACTCAGGTACGCAAAATAGAGAGAATAGATGCGGTACTGGCAATACGTGTAACACTGATGCTTATGCTAAAGCAGTTAATAGAATAGGCTGGTGTGGTGCAAAAAACTGGCGGTTGCCAACACGGGAAGAGCTGGCAGGTATTGTTGACACATCTAAGCGCCCGACGATTGATCCGCTGTATTTTCCTAACACTGTCCAAGATGTGTTTTGGACATCGACAACGGATGCTCAAGACAGCAGAAACGCCTGGTATGTCTACTTTGCTAATGGCGGTAGTAACAGATCCATTAAGAGCGAAGTTTATCGTGTGCGATTAGTTCATCAGTAGCGGATTGTTTATCAGTTTGACATTAGATTTTGGAGTACATCCATGCACAAAGCCAATAGAACACCCATGTTAACCTGCTTGTTAACCTTGCTGTTGCCTGCTGTCAGCACGGCGCAAACCTGCAATACAGCGCATCTTGTAGCAGCTACCCCCAGCAGCCAGTTTACCGACAACAACGACGGCACTATCACCGATAAAAAAACCAAGCTGACTTGGAAAAAGTGCAGCGAGGCACAGCTGTGGAACAGTAATACAGGTGAATGTGACGGCATCGCCAACGCTTACACCTGGCAAGAAGCCCTAGCCCAAGTGCCTCTGGCTAATAGCGAGCGCTTTGCGGAAAAAACCGATTGGCGATTGCCTAGCTTTCAGGAATTGGCAAGCTTGGTTGAAACGCAATGCAGCGAGCCGAGCATCAACCTGTCGGTATTTCCAGGCACATCGCCGGAGGTGTTTTGGTCAGCATCGCCGTATGGCAGCAAAAGCGACTTTGCACACTACGTCAATTTCAACATAGGCCAGATTAGCGCAAGTAATAAGACCGAAACGTATTTAGTTCGCTTAGTGCGTGGGAATGTGTGGTGATTTTCTCTGTACATGACAAAAAAATAAGCCAATGAAATGTCATATAATTTTCGTTTTTGTAAACGA